>JAEHDO010000326.1 GCA_016880375.1 Betaproteobacteria bacterium
CACATGCGGCTTGACGCCGCACAGTTCGCTTACTTCGCCGATGGTGAAGTAACGCTTGGCCGGGATGGGGGGCAGGTCATCCTTGCTTGCCATGGCTGCTCAGCTTCTCGACCGAGGCTTTGAGTTTCTGGCTGGCATGGAAGGTAACAACGCGGCGAGCAGTAATGGGGATCTCCTCGCCCGTCTTTGGATTGCGGCCGGGGCGCTGCGGTTTGTCGCGCAACTGAAAATTGCCGAAGCCGGATAGTTTCACGCTCTCCCCACGTTCCAGCGCCGTACGGATTTCCTCGAAGAAGCCCTCGACCATGTCTTTCGCTTCGCGCTTGTTCAGACCCACTTTTTCAAATAGGAGGTCGGCGAGTTCCGCCTTTGTTAACGTCATTTCTGCTCCCTAGGAACGCAGCTTGGCGGCGAATTTTTGCGCGGCGGCCTCGATCATTACGACCAACGCCGCATCGACTTCGCCATCAGAAAGTGTTTTCTCAGTATCTTGCATAACTACCCGAAATGCAAGACTTTTTTTGTTAGGCTCGACCCCTTTCCCATGGTAGACATCGAACAGCACAACCTCCCTGACGAAGACAGGGGCGGCGGCAATTAGGCCTTCCAGCATGTCCTGGGCTGGTTGTTCCTGATCCACCACCAGTGCAAGATCGCGCACAACCGCCGGAAAGCGGGAAACCTCCCGATATTTCGGCAGAGGCTGCTGCAGGACAGCATCCAGATCCAGCTCGAACACTACCGGTGCTGCCCCCAATTCGTATTTCTGTACCCACTGCGGATGCAATTCGCCGATCAGGCCGACCACCCTGCCGTGCAGGACCACGGAGGCGGACCGACCAGGATGGAGGGCGGGATGATCCAAACGCTCGAACCTGGCCAGAAGGGGAGCCAGCAGCGCTTCGACGTCGGCCTTCACATCGAAGAAATCTGTATGGCGCATTGCCAAACCCCACTGTTCTGGCGCTGTCGGACCTGCGGCCAGGGCTGCGATACGTTTGGGCTGAAGGAAGCCGGCGATCTGGTCTCCTTGGCTATCCCGCAGAAAACAGCGGCCGGTTTCGAATACCCTGACCCGTTCGGTGCGCCTGTTCAGATTATTAACGAGATTGGCCACCAGACCGCCAATCAAGCTGGACCGCATCACGCCCATCTGGCTGGCGATGGGATTGGCAAGAACAACAGGCTCGCGGTTTGCGCTAAAGTCCTGCTCCCAGGCAACCTCCACGAAACTGTAATTCACGACTTCCTGATAGTCGCGCGCCGCCAGCAAGCGACGCAGCCGCCAGATGCTGCGTGACTGCTCGTTCTGCGGCAGTATGGCCAGCAAGCCCTGCGGCAGCCGCGCGGGAATATTGTCGTAACCGTGGAGACGCGCCAGTTCCTCAACGAGGTCTTCCTCGATGGCAATGTCGAAGCGGTGCGAAGGCGGGGTCACGATGAAGGTGTCGCCTTCTCGCGTGAAGGAGAAGTCGAGTCCCTTGAGGAGCCGCGCTGCCACTTCGCCGCCCAGCCGGATGCCGAGGATCTTTTCGGCTCGCGCTACGCGCAGCCGCACCGCTTCGCGCTTCGGCAAATGGCTGCAGTCGATCGCCTCCGTCACCGGACCGGCATGCCCGCCGCAGATGTCCAGTATCAGTTGGGTGGCCCGCTCCAGCGCCTCGCGCGTAGTGGCAAAATCGACGCCACGCTCAAAACGATAGGATGCATCCGAGGAGAACCCCAGTGCGCGTGCCTTGCCGGCGACGGCGCCGGGAGCGAAAAAGGCGCTCTCCAGGAAAAGTTCTGCGGTTGCATCGCCGATGCCGCTCTCCTCGCCGCCCATGATGCCGGCCATGGCAAGAGCACGCTTTTCGTCGGCGATCAGGGCCGTATCGGCGGATGGTTCGACCGTTTGCCCGTTCAGAAGCAACAGCTGTTCGCCCGGTGCCGGGAAGCGCACATGCACCGCGCCATGGAGGCGTGCATTATCGAAGGCATGCAGGGGCTGGCCCAGTTCGAGCATGACGTAGTTGGTGACGTCGACTACGGCGCTGATGGAACGGATGCCGCTGCGCTCGAGGCGTCGCCTCATCCAGCCCGGCGTCGGCGCCTTCGCATCGATGCCGGTCACCACGCGTCCGCAGTAGCGCGGACAAGCTGCCGGCGCATCCAGCACCACCTCACGACGCCTGTCGCCGGCGACTGCCGCTTCACGGATCTCCGGCAGCACCACGGGTACGCCGGTCAAAGCTCCCACCTCGCGAGCCACGCCCTTCAGGCTGAGACAATCGGCGCGGTTCGGCGTGAGCTTCAGAGTGAACAGCTTGTCGTCGAGAGCAAGGTAGGAGCGAATGTCCACGCCCACAGGCGCATCGTCGGGCAGCGCCAGGAGGCCGCTGTGATCCTCCGACAAACCGAGTTCGCGTGCCGAACAGAGCATGCCGAAAGATTCGACGCCACGCACCTTGGCCGCCTTTATCTTGATGCCCGGCAGTTCCGCACCAACCAGCGCACAAGGCACCTTCATGCCGGCGGAAACATTCGGCGCGCCACAGACGATTTGTAGCGTCTCGCCTTGCCCTCCATCGACGCGACAGAGCTTCAACTTGTCGGCATCGGGATGTTTGTCGACAGCCAGGACCTGCGCCACCACGACGCCGCCGAAGGCCGGTGCGACATTCTGCAGGGCCTCGACTTCCAGTCCCGCCATGGTAAGGCTGTGCGCCAACTCGGCGCTGGTGAGCGGCGGATTGACGAACTCTCGCAGCCAGTGTTCGGGAAACTGCATGGTTATCTGAATTGCGAAAGGAAGCGCAGATCGCCGTCGAAGAATAGGCGCAGATCGTTCACGCCGTAGCGCAGCATGGTCAGGCGATCCGGGCCCATGCCGAAGGCAAAGCCGATGTATTTCTCGCTGTCGATGCCGACATGCTTCAGCACGTTTGGATGCACCATGCCGCTGCCGGCAATCTCCAGCCAGCCGGTGTGACTGCAGACGCGGCAGCCGTTGCCGTCGCAGAAAACGCAGCTCATGTCGATCTCGGCTGAAGGCTCTGTAAACGGGAAGAACGATGGCCGGAAGCGCGTTCGAAGATCAGGTTTTTCGAAGAAATTTCGCAGGAAATCGGTAAACACGCCCTTGAGGTCGGCGAAGCTGACGTCCTCGTCGATCCACAATCCCTCGACCTGATGGAACATTGGCGAATGTGTGGCATCGGAATCGACGCGGTAGACACGCCCGGGCGCAATGATGCGGATGGGCGGCTTGTGCGTCTCCATGTATCGCACCTGGATCGGGCTGGTATGCGTGCGCAACAGCAGTCCAGGCGCATTCTCTAGGTAGAAGGTGTCGTGCATCGAGCGCGCCGGATGGTTCTCCGGCGTATTGAGCGCGGTGAAGTTGTGGAAGTCGTCCTCGATCTCGGGGCCGTCGGCGACATCGAAGCCGATGGAGCGGAACAGCGCCTCGATGCGTTCGAGGGTGCGCGTCACAGGATGCAGGCCGCTAGTGGACAATCCCCGGCCGGGCAAGGTGATGTCCAGCGCCTCGGCCTTGAGTTGCGCCTCCAGTGCAGCGTAGCGAATCCCTTCGCGCCGCGCGATGAGCGCCGCCTCGATTTGTTCCTTGGCGCTATTGATGGCCGCCCCGGCGCTCTTGCGCTCCTCGGGGGCAAGCTTGCCCAGACTCTTCAGCAGTTCTGTCACCGAACCGCTCTTGCCTAGATAGCGTGCCTTGGCCTGCTCCAGCGCGGCGGCATCGCCGATGCCGGCGAACTCGGTCGTCGCCTGCAAGACTAATTGTTCGATGTCACTCATGGCTCAAACGTAAAAAAAGGAGGCTAGGGGCCTCCTTTTTCAGCGTGGCCGTCGCTCAGGCGGAGAGGCTCGCCTTGGCCTGGTTCGCAATCTGCGCGAACGCAGGCTTGTCGAACACCGCCAGATCGGCCAGCACCTTGCGATCGACCTCGATGGAGGCCTTTTTCAGGCCGTTCATCAGTACGCTATAGGTCAGCCCAAGTTCGCGCGCCGCCGCGTTGATGCGGACGATCCACAGCGAACGGAACTGGCGCTTGCGCTGGCGACGATCGCGGTAGGCATACTGCCCCGCCTTCATCACCGCCTGCTTGGCGATGCGATAAACGCTGCCCCGGCGACCGCGGTAACCCTTGGCCTGATCGAGAACCTTCTTGTGGCGCGCGCGCGCCGTTACACCGCGTTTGACTCGTGGCATGGTCTCGTCTCCTTATGCGTAGGGCAGCATGGCCCGGATGGAGGCGGTGTCCGAATCATGGACACTCGTTAACCCACGCAAGTGACGCTTGGCCTTGGTGGTTTTCTTGGTCAGGATGTGGCGCTTGAATGCCTGGGAGCGCTTGACGCTGCCCCCCGGCCGCACCTTGAAGCGCTTGGCAGCGCCGGATTTGGTCTTCATCTTCGGCATCGAAGAACTCCTTCTTTTAACATGGCCTCGGGTGACTGCCGGCTCGGCAGTGCTTCGACAACCCGCAACCACTTGTCCATGAACCTGTCGGCCGGCCCATTCCGCCTTTTCACTCCCCG
>JAEHDO010000327.1 GCA_016880375.1 Betaproteobacteria bacterium
AGGATGTTGTAGATGTCCTGGTGCGCCTTCTCGATCTCGTCGAGCAGCAGCACGGCATGCGGCTTCTTGGTGATGGCTTCGGTGAGCTGGCCGCCCTGGTCGAAGCCGACGTAGCCGGGCGGCGCGCCGATCAGGCGCGAGACGGCATGCCGCTCCATGTATTCCGACATGTCGAAGCGCACCAGCTCGATGCCCATGCAATAGGCGAGCTGGCGGGCGACTTCGGTCTTGCCGACGCCGGTCGGGCCGGAGAAGAGGAAGCTGCCGATCGGCTTCGACGGATTGCCGAGGCCGGAACGCGACATCTTGATGGCTTTCGTCAGCGCCTCGATGGCCTTGTCCTGGCCGAACACCACGGATTTCAGGTCGCGGTCGAGGTTTCTCAGCGCGGCGCGGTCGTCGGTCGACACGTGCTGCGAGGGCACGCGCGCGATCTTGGCGACGATCTCTTCGATCTCCGTCTTGCCGATGACCTTCTTCTGCTTCGATTTCGGCAGGATGCGCTGCGCCGCGCCGGCCTCGTCGATGACGTCGATGGCCTTGTCGGGCAGGTGGCGGTCGCTGATGTAGCGCGCCGAGAGCTCGGCGGCGCTGGAAATGGCGGTGGCCGAGTACTTCACGCCGTGGTGCTGCTCGAAGCGCGTCTTCAGGCCCTTGAGGATGGAAACAGTCTCCTCGATGGAGGGCTCGTTCACGTCGATCTTCTGGAAGCGCCGCGAAAGAGCGTGGTCCTTCTCGAAGACACCGCGGTATTCGGTATAGGTGGTGGCGCCGATGCACTTCATCTGGCCGGAGGCGAGGGCAGGCTTCAGCAGGTTCGAGGCGTCCAGCGTCCCGCCCGAGGCGGCGCCGGCGCCGATCAGGGTATGGATCTCGTCGATGAAGAGGATGGCGTTGTGGTTTTCCACCAGCTGCTTCAGCACCGCCTTCAGCCGCTGCTCGAAATCGCCGCGGTACTTGGTGCCGGCCAGCAGGGCGCCCATGTCGAGGGCGTATATCTGGGCATGCGCCAGGATCTCCGGCACGCGGCCTTCGACGATGCGCCGCGCCAGGCCCTCGGCGATGGCGGTCTTGCCGACGCCGGCCTCGCCGACCAGCAGCGGGTTGTTCTTGCGCCGGCGGCAGAGGGTCTGGATGACGCGTTCAAGCTCACGGTCGCGGCCGATGAGCGGATCGATCTTGCCAATCAGGGCCTGGGCGTTGAGATTCTGCGTGTAGTTCTCCAGCGCGCCGCCGGCCTGCTGTCCTTCCTGCTCCTGTTCCTGTTGTTCGCCCTCGCTGCGGGTGCCGCCCTGCGCCGGCGCCTTGGTGACGCCGTGCGAAATGAAGTTGACCACGTCGAGGCGGGTGATGCCCTGGCGCTGCAGGAAATAGACGGCGTGGGAGTCCTTCTCGCCGAAAATGGCGACGAGAACGTTGGCGCCGGTCACCTCCTTCTTGCCGGAGGACTGCACGTGCAGGATGGCGCGCTGGATGACGCGCTGAAAGCCCAGCGTCGGCTGGGTGTCGATTTCATCGGTACCGGCGACGGTTGGCGTGTGCTCGGTGATGAAGGCGATCAACTCCTTCCTGAGCTCCTCGATGTTGGCGGCGCAGGCGCGCAAGACCTCGGCGGCAGAGGGGTTGTCGAGCAGGGCCAGCAGCAGGTGCTCCACGGTAATGAACTCGTGGCGCTTTTGCCTGGCTTCGACAAAGGCCATGTGCAGACTGACTTCCAATTCCTGCGCAATCATTTCAGATTTCCTCCATCACGCACGCCAGCGGATGCTGGTGCTCCCGGGCGTAGCCGGTCACCAGTTCAACCTTGGTGGCGGCCATATCCCGCGGAAAGACGCCGCATACCCCAACGCCTTCCCTGTGCACTTTGAGCATGATTCGCGTCGATTGTTCGCGACTCATGCCGAAAAATTTTTGCAGCACGACAACCACAAACTCCATTGGAGTGTAATCGTCATTTAACAGCAAAACCTTGAACAGCGGTGGCGGCTTGGTTTTGGTCCGCTCCGCTTCGAGCACCGATTCGCTCTGCTTGCGCGTAGCCATGATTCAATTCTAATCACACTGCGCGATTCTGCAAGCTTGCGAGCAAGAGGCAATTCGCGTGGCAATTACCTGTCTGGGCACCGTGCCGAAAAGCCACAATTTGCTGTCATGCAGCATCGAAAAACCCCGCAAAACCCTTGACGCGTTGCATTTGATTGGCGTAAAAATCAATGCGTGTTTGTCACAAAGTCTATGCAATACCGTCGGTTGGCCGCTGCGTTTCTTCCTGATTCCTGCTTCGCCCCGTGGTTTCGCGTGCTTTAGAAACAAACATCCGGGCTCTCCGCGCGAGCGGCCCGGCCAGGACGTTTAACACGAGGAAAGAGGTTTATGGCAACAGGTACCGTGAAGTGGTTCAACGACGCCAAGGGTTTCGGATTCATCACGCCGGATGACGGCAGCGAGGATCTGTTTGCCCATTTCTCTGCTATCCAGATGGGCGGATTCAAGACGCTCAAGGAGGGGCAGAAAGTCTCCTTCGAAGTAACGCAAGGCCCGAAAGGCAAGCAGGCCTCGAATATCCAGGCTGCCTGAGGTGGTTTGGGCCGGTTGCGGGTACGCTCGTTGCCGGCCGTGTAATCCGGATTTGCGGAAGCCCGTTCCCTTTGCGGGGTGCGGGCTTTTTTTCCCAGGCTGAGGCAAAAAAAGAGGCCGGAGAACTCCGGCCTCTTTTTTTGGCACAGGCCGGTGTCAGGCGCCGGGACCCCAGCCGGACTGCTCGACAAGGCGGAACAGATCTGCCTCGGTGACGATGCCGAGCGGATGGCCGTTTTCCATGACGACGATGCGGCGGATACCGTTGTTCATCATCTGCCGTGCGACTTGCAGCAGCGGCGTGTCGCGCGTGCAGGTGATGAGGTAGCGATTGGCGATCTCGTCCACCGTCATGCCGCCCGGCCGACGGTTGGGCACGATGATTTTCCGCAGCACGTCGCGCTTGGTCATGATGCCCCACTCGCCCTCGGCGTTCGGTTCGACCAGTATGGCGTTCAGGCCATGCTCGCGCATGACGTGCATGGCCGAATCCACGGTTTCCCCGCCGCCGACCATCTGGAAGGGCGACATGATCGCGCCGACGTTGCGCTCCAACTTCATCGTGTTCGCCAGCCTTACATCCTGTCGATCATCGCCTGGCCGAAGGCCGAGCACTTGACCTCGGTGGCGCCCTCCATCAGGCGCGCGAAGTCGTAGGTGACGATCTTGTCGGCGATGGCGGCTTCCATTGAACGGATGATCAGGTCGGCGGCTTCCTTCCAGCCCAGGTGACGCAGCATCATTTCCGCGGAAAGGATGAGCGAACCGGGGTTCACGTAGTCCTTGCCGGCATACTTCGGCGCGGTGCCATGGGTGGCTTCGAAGCAGGCGTACTGGTCGGAGATGTTGGCGCCGGGCGCGATGCCGATGCCGCCGACCTGGGCCGCCAGGGCGTCGGAAATGTAGTCGCCGTTGAGGTTCAGCGTGGCGATCACGTCGTACTCGGCCGGGCGCAGCAGGATCTGCTGCAGGAAGGCGTCGGCGATCATGTCCTTGATCACCATGTCGCGGCCGGTCTTCGGGTTCTTCAGGGTGCACCACGGGCCGCCGTCGAGCAGCTTGGCGCCGAACTCCTTCTGCGCCACTTCGTAGCTCCAGTCGCGGAAGGCGCCCTCGGTATACTTCTGGATATTGCCCTTGTGCACGATGGTCACCGACTTGCGGTCATTGTCGATGGCGTACTTGATCGCGGCGCGCATCAGGCGGGAAGTGCCCTCGCGCGAAACCGGCTTGATGCCGATGCCGGAGGTGTTCGGGAAGCGGATCTTCTTGACCCCCATCTCCTCCTGCAGGAACTTGATGAGCTTCTTGCAGTTGTCGGTTTCGGCGGCCCATTCGATGCCGGCGTAGATGTCTTCCGTGTTCTCGCGGTAGATCACCATGTCGACCTTGCTCGGGTCCTTGAGCGGGCTGGGCACGCCCTTGAAGTAGCGCACCGGGCGCACGCACTGGTAGAGGTCGAGTTCCTGGCGCAGGGCGACGTTGAGCGAGCGGATGCCGCCGCCGACCGGCGTGGTCATCGGGCCCTTGATGGAGACGGAATATTCCTTGAGCAGGCTCAGCGTCTCTTCGGACAGCCAGACGTCGCCGCCGTATTTCTGCGTCGATTTTTCCCCGGCGTACACTTCCATCCAGTGGATCTTCTTCTTGCCGCCGTAGGCCTTGGCCACCGCCGCGTCGACCACCTTGAGCATCACCGGCGAGATGTCCACGCCGATGCCGTCGCCTTCGATGTAGGGGATGATCGGATTGTCCGGTACCGGCTGACCCGGAATGATTTTTGCGCCGCCCTGGGGAATCGTTACAATAGAATTCGCACCCATTTCAACTCCATCTTCCTAGTGGTTTGGTGAAGCGCTATGCCGGCGGTGTGTCGAGCCCTGGATGGCTGCGGCAGTGTCGAACGAGCCAGCCTTATAAACAAATATTATCCGTCATTCCGTTTCTTTTTGCCAGCATCCCTCGCTGACGGGATCGTAACGTCTTGGCGCTCTAGGCGATTTCCCGGTATGCTGTTTTTCCTTGCGCTGCAACATCAGATAAAACATGGAAATACCCGCAGGCGAAAACCCCCTGGCCCAAGCCATCGCACAAACCCTGCTAGACGGCTTCAACAGGCACTATCGCCTGTTTAGCGAAAGCAGCGCGCAAGCCAAACCCCGTTTTGAATCCGGCGACTGGCTCGGCGTGCAGCGTGCCGTGCGCGAACGCATAGCCTTCTACGACGAGCGGGTGAACGAAAACGTCAGCCTGCTTCGCGAGCAATTTCAGGCCGAGAACATCGACGACAACACCTGGCAGCTGGCGAAGCTGCTCTATATCGGCCTGCTGACCAATCACAAACAGCCTGAACTGGCAGAGACCTTCTTCAACTCGGTCTTCTGCAAGATCATGCACCGGACGTATTTTCAAAACGACTTCATCTTCGTGCGCCCCGCCGTTTCGACGGAGTTCATCGAATCCGATCCGCCCGCCTACCGCAGTTATTACCCCAACAAAAAAGGGTTGCGTCAGGCCATCCGCGACATCTGCGCCGACTTCGGCTGGCAGTGCGCTTTCGCCAATCTGGAGCGGGATGTCGAGAATGTGATCAGCGCCGTCATTCTGCAGATGGGCGGCCGCTTGCCTGCTGCGGAGGCCAACTTCCAGATCCAGGTGCTGCATTCGGCCTTCTACCGCAACAAGGCAGCCTATATCGTCGGCACGGCGGTCAACGGCGACTACGAGTACCCCTTCGTCGTGCCGGTGCTGCACGACGCGAAAGGGCGCCTGTTTCTCGACGCCATCCTGCTCGACTCGGCCCAGATCCGCACCCTCTTCAGCCTGAGCCGTGCCTACTTCATGGTGGACATGGAAGTGCCCTCGGCTTATGTCGATTTCCTCTCCGGCCTGATGCCGCACAAGCCGGCGGCAGAGCTGTACACCATGCTTGGCCTGGCCAAGCAGGGCAAGACCATGTTCTTCCGCGACCTGATTCACCACCTGCGCCACTCGCAGGATGAGTTCGTCATTGCCCCAGGCATTCCGGGCATGGTCATGAGCGTGTTTACCCTGCCGTCGTTTCCCTATGTCTTCAAGGTGATTCGCGACGTCTTCGCACCGGCCAAGGACGTGGATCACGCCACGGTCAAGGCAAAGTACGTGCTGGTCAAGCAGCACGACCGTGTCGGGCGCATGGCCGACACGCTGGAGTTTTCCAATGTCGCCCTGCCCAGGAGGCGCTTCAGCACCGAGTTGCTGTCGGAGCTGCGCAAGGAGTGCGCGTCCCTGCTGGAGGAAAACGACAACGAGATCGTCATCCACCACGTCTACATCGAACGGCGCATGAAGCCGCTCAATCTCTACCTCGACAGCGCCGACGAGGAGAAGCGCGAAGCGGCCATCATGGAGTACGGCAATGCCATCAAGGAGCTGGCCTACGCCAACATCTTCCCCGGAGACATGCTGTTCAAGAATTTCGGCATCACCCGCTTCGGTCGCGTGGTGTTCTACGACTACGACGAGATCGAATACATGACGGACTGCAATTTCCGCCACATTCCGCCGCCCCCCAATCCCGAGGCGGAGATGTCGGGCGAAGTCTGGTACTCGGTCGGGCGCAACGACGTCTTTCCCGAGGAGTTCGGCACTTTCCTGCTCGGCAATCCGGAGACGCGGCGCGTGTTCATGAAGCACCATGCCGACCTGCTGCAGCCGGATTTCTGGCAGCAGACCAAGCAGAAGATTCTCGACGGCTTCGTTCCCGATTTTTTCCCCTATCCCGAGGAGATGCGCTTCTGCCGCATGTTCGCCGGCGACTGCATGCCTGAAGCACAGACACGAACGGCTGAAGCGGCGTGAGCCGTCTGGTCCTTTTTAACAAGCCCTACGGCGTCCTCAGCCAGTTCACACCCGAGGCGGGGCACCGCTGCCTCGCCGACTTCATTTCCGTGCCCGGCGTATATGCTGCCGGCCGGCTCGACGCCGACAGCGAGGGCCTGCTTCTGCTCACCGACGACGGTAGCCTGCAGAAGCGCATCGCCGATCCGCAGCACAGGCTGCCCAAGACCTATTGGGCACAAGTCGAAGGCGAGCCGGCCGAGGCGGCACTGCAGCGGCTGCGGCAGGGCGTTGACCTCGGCGATTTCGTCACGCGGCCCTGCGAGGCGGCGCGCATCGCCGAGCCTGCCGGCCTTTGGCCGCGCGATCCGCCGATCCGGCAACGCAAGCACATTCCGACCGCGTGGCTGGAAATCGTCCTGCGCGAGGGCAAGAACCGCCAGGTACGGCGCATGACGGCGAAAATCGGGCATCCCACGCTGCGCCTGGTGCGCATTTCAATCGGGCCGTTTTCGCTGGCAGGATTGCAGCCCGGCGAATGGCGCGAGGCGGATTCGATGCCGCTTTGACATGCATCAATGTCTCGATGGAGCCTGCTTTCAGAATTCCAATGAAGAGATCGTGGATTGACTGAATGAAACATGCCCTCGCCGCAGCCGCAGCGGTTATCGCCGTGGCAGCCGGCTTCATCCTGTGGATCGCCGCCGACATGGCGCCGCGGGTGGAATTCGTGCCATACGCCGAGCCGGTGGCGGTGCCCGAGCAGAGCTATCTGCGCGCCGTCTACAGCCCGCTGCATTACCGGCCGGCGATCGGGACGGCAACCGATGCGCAGTGCCTGGCCTGCCACCGCGAGGTGCTCGAGGACAGGGTGCGCGCCGCTTCGCCATCGGGGCTGAAGAGCGAATCCCTGCGTGCCTGGTATCAGGAGACACCAACTTATGCCGGCGAGCAGGACACCTTCCACCGCCGCCATCTCGTTGCGCCGCTGGCGAAGCGCCTGATGAGCCTGCAGTGCAATACCTGCCACCAGGGACATGATCCGCGCGAGGAGGCGCAGGGAGCCGCTGCCGACTCGGTGCAGCAGGACGACACGGGATTCGCGCTGAGAAAGCAGGTAAATCCCGAGACGACCTGCCTGAAGTGTCACGGTCAGTTTCCCTGGCAGGTGATGGGCTTGCCCGGTCCTTGGGTAGAGCACAAGGCCGCCTTCGGCAACAACTGCCTGACTTGCCATGCAGCCATCCGCACGCAGCGGCACGAGGTGACTTACCTGAATGGGACGGCGATCGAACAGGCCGGCAAGGAGGGCGCCGACGCCTGTTACGGCTGCCACGGCGGGCGCAGCTGGTACCGCATCAGCTATCCCTATGCGCGCACGCCTTGGCCGGAGATGCCGGCCGGGGTGCCGGAATGGGCGAGGGGTCGCCCGACGCAATCCGAAGCGCGCTTTCTCAAGCGTGCCGAGCAAGGAACCCGTCCATGAACCCGATTGAGGAAAACACTCCCGATTTCCCGCTGAACCCGAAGCGCCGCAGCTTCCTCAAGACGGCCGCCGCCGGCGGCGCCATTGCCGCCGCCGGCGGGCTGACGGAACTGACTTTCTACGGCAAGGAAGCGCAGGCCCACGCCTACGAGCCGTATCCCACCGACGACCAGCTCACCACCGTCGTGACCAGTTGCGACCACAACTGCGGTTCGCGCCACATGCTGGTCGCGCACAAGAAGGGCGACGTCATCGTCCGACTGTCCACCGACAACGGCGACTACCAGGAAGGCGGCGCCTTCGGCTTCGAGTCCGAGCAGGTGCCGCAGCTGCGTGCCTGCCTGCGCGGCCGCTCCTACCGTTCCCGCATCTATTCGCCGGAGCGGCTGCTCCATCCGATGCTGCGGGTGGGCGCCCGCGGCGAGGGCAAGTTCAAGCGCGTGTCCTGGGACGAGGCGCTCGATTTCATTGCCAGGAAGATGGTGGAACTGAAGAGCAAATACGGGCCCACAGCGATCCTCGACCAGGCCTACGCCGGCACCTCCTACTGCGTGCTGCACAAGTCCGACCAGATCGAGGGCCTGCTGGCGCGCTTCCTTGGCATGTTCGGCTGCCGCAGCAATTCCTGGTCGGTGCCGTCCTACCAGGGCACGACCTTTTCCAGCCGCATGACCTTCGGCACCATCGCGGACGGCAACGAGGATGATGCTTTCGCTCACTCGAAGCTGATCATCATGTGGGGCTGGAACCCGGCCTACACCTTCCACGGCGGCAACACCTTCTACTACATGCGCCTGGCGAAGCAGCGCGGCTGCAAGTTCGTCCTGGTCGATCCGCAATACACGGATTCGGCAGCCAGCTACGACGCCTGGTGGATTCCCATCAGGCCGAACACCGATGCCGCCATGCTGGCCGGCATGGCCCACCACATCTTCGCCAGCAACCTGCAGGACCAGGCCTTCATCGACAAGTTCGTGCAGGGCATGGACGCCGGCACCATGCCGGACTGGGCCAAGGGCCAGGAAAGCTTCAAGGACTACATCCTCGGCGCCTCAGACGGCACGCCGAAGACGCCGGAGTGGGCCGAGAAAATCTGCGGCGTGAAAGCCGACGACATCAAAAAACTCGCGCAGATGTACGCCACGACCAGGCCGGCGGCGCTGAAGGCCTCCTGGGCGCCCGGCCGGGCCGCCTACGGCGAGCAGTACAACCGCATGGCGGCGGCCGTGCAGGCGATGACCGGCAACATCGGCATCCTCGGCGGCAGCGCCGAGGGCGTCGGCAAGGGCTGGCATTCGGAGAGCGTGGCCTATCCATACGACGAGAACGCCAATATCTGGTACGCCTCGATCAAGTCCGACCGCTGGGCGCATTGCGTGCTGAACTATCCGAATGTGAAGCGCGAGGAAGTCGGCCTGTGGCCGCGCACGGACAAGCTTGACGGCGTCATCCCCAACATCAAGGCGATCTGGTGGCACGGCTCCGACTGGTTCAACCAGCTCACCCACATCAACAAGGAAATCGAGGCGGTGAAGAAGCTGGAACTGGTCGTCTGCCAGGATTCCACCATCACCCCCTCCGGCCTGTGGGCCGATGTGCTGCTGCCCATCGCCACGCATTTCGAGCGCCACGGCGTGGCGCTGCCCTGGTACAAGGGCCACTATTACATTCATCGCCCCAAGGCGATCGCGCCGCTGGGCGAATCGAAGACCGATTTCCAGGTGTTCACCGAGCTGGCATGGCGCCTTGAAAAGCTCGACCCGACGCTGAAGGATTTCGGCAAGCGCTACAACCCGCGCGCCGGGCGCGACTATTTCGACGACCCGGACGCGACGGACGAGGCCTATCTCGCCGCCTGGTGGAAGAAGGTGCAGGACCATCAGGGCGTGACCATGTCGTGGGAGGAGTTCAAGCGCCGCGGCGTCTACAAGTTCGAATTCACTCAGCCGCTGGTGGCCTTCCGCGAGCAGATCGAGCAGGGCAAGCCCTTCCAGACGCCGTCCGGCAAGATCGAGATCTTCTCGACGACCCTGGCGAAAGTGACCGACTGGACCAAGACCCAGTACGGCTATACGATCCCCGCCATTCCGAAATGGATCGAGCCCTTCGAGTCGCTCAACCATCCGCTGGCGAAGGTCTATCCCTTCCACATGATCACGCCGCATCCGCGCTGGCGCACCCATTCGATCTTCCACAACATTCCCTGGCTGCGCGAGACCTACCAGCAGGAGATCACGCTGAATGCCTCGGATGCGAAGCGGCTCGGCATCCGCACCGGCGACACCGTCGAGGCGTGGAACGCGCGCGGCAGGATCGTGCTGCCGGCCTATGTCACCGAGCGCTGCATGCCGGGTGTGGTGGTGGTGTACGAGGGCGCCTGGATGGACCGCGACCCGGCGGGTATCGACCGCGCCGGCAACCCGGACTTCCTGACCCTGGATGAGCCTTCGCCGGCCGGTGCCTTCGCCTACAACACCATCCTGTGCAACGTGAAGAAGACGGAACGGGCACACAAGCCGGGCTGGGACGTTCAGGCGACGTCGCGCTCGCATGTCTTCCGGCGCGATTACTGACATGGCGAAGAAGCTCGACAAGGCGGAAGTCAGGAAAGCACTCGAGCGCAAGGTCGCGCAGTCCCTGCAGCCGGTGGTGCCGAAGACCCAGCTCGGCTTCATCCACCACAACGTCGACTGCATCGGTTGCCGCGCCTGCGAGATCGCCTGCAAGGACAAGAACAATTTGCCGCCAGGGCCGCGCTTCCGCCGCGTCATGTACGTCGAGGGCGGCAGCTTCCCGGACGTGTACGCCTACAAGGTGAACATGTCCTGCAACCA
>JAEHDO010000328.1 GCA_016880375.1 Betaproteobacteria bacterium
ATCGGCCACCTCATCTGGAGCGTGGCCGAAACCATCGCCTATCTGTCGAAGTACTTTACGCTGGAACCGGGCGACCTGATCTTCACCGGAACGCCGGAAGGCGTCGGCCAAGTGAAGCGCGGCGACCGGCTGACGGGCGGAATCGACGGCCTGGGCGAACTGTCCGTGCGCATCGTCTGAGCCGCGCCATGCGCCTCCATCACTTCTCCCTGAGCTCGGCGTCCTACCGCGTGCGCATCGCCCTCAACCTGAAGGGGATCGACGCGGAATTGATCAGCCTGCGCCTGCGCGAAGGCGAGCAGCGCGCTCCGGCCTATGCCGCCGTCAACCCGCAGTGCCTGGTGCCGACCCTGGTGCTGGACGACGGCACCGCCCTGACGCAGTCGCAGGCCATCATCGAATACCTCGACGAGGCCCATCCCGAGCCGCCGCTGCTGCCGCGCGAGGCGCGCGCCCGCGCCTGGGTGCGCGCCGTCGCGCAGGCCATCGCCTGCGACATCCATCCGCTCAACAATCTGCGCGTGCTGCAATACCTGGAGCGCGATCTCGGACAGGATCCGGAGGCGGTCAAGGCCTGGTATGCGCACTGGGTCAGGCTCGGCTTCGATGCCCTCGAGCGCCAACTCGCCGATGCGGTTGTTCCGGGCCGCTTCTGCTGCGGCGATGCGCCCGGCCTGGCGGATATTTTCCTGGTGCCGCAGGTGCGCAACGCCCGGCGCTACCAGATCGACCTCGCCGCCTATCCGCGCATCTTGGCGATCGACGCGGCCTGTGCCGAACTCGACGCCTTCCGTCGCGCCAGCCCAGAATGAAGCCCTCGCGCCTGGAATTCACGGTCGATTTCTGCGATTGCGACCCGGCACGGATCGTCTTCTATCCGCGCTACTTCGACTGGTTCGATCGTGCCACCGAACGCCTGTTTCGCGAACGCGGCATGGCCTGGCCGCAGCTGTGGGCGCAGTACCGGCTGGCGGGCTTTCCCATCGTCGACGCTGGAGCGAAATTCCACGGACCCTCCCGCTTCGGCGACCGCATCGCCATCGAGAGCTGGATCGGCGAGTGGCGCAGCAAGCTGTTCGTGGTACAGCATCGCGTGCACAATGCCGACGAGGTCGTGGTCGAGGGACATGAGCTGCGGGTGTGGGCGCTGCGCGACCCGGCCAACCCGGACAACATGAAGGCCGGCGTCGTGCCGGAGGAGATCAAGGCACGCTTTGAGGAATGAGAGGAGATGACGATGGAAAATGCCTGGACAACCAGCCTGCCGCGGATGAACGAGCCTGCGCCGGACTTTTCAGCCAGGACCACCCAGGGGCCGCGGGCGCTGAAGGACTACCGCGGCAAATGGCTGATCCTGTTTTCGCACCCGGCGGACTTTACCCCGGTATGTACCTCCGAGATCGTCGCCTTCTCCCGCGCCCACCCGCGCTTCAAGGCGCTCGGCTGCGAGCTGCTGGGCCTGTCGGTCGACAGCAACTTCGCCCACCTCGCGTGGATCCGCAACATCCGCGACAATTTCGGCGTCGAAGTGCCTTTCCCCATCATCGAGGACCTGTCGATGCGTGTGGCCCACGACTACGGCATGGTCCAGTCCGGCGCCAGCGATACCTCGACGGTGCGTGCGGTGTTCTTCATCGACCCGGAATCGAGGGTGCGGGCGATGGTGTACTACCCTATGAGCAATGGCCGCTCGGTGGAGGAATTCCTGCGCATGCTGCAGGCCATGCAGACCTCCGACCGGCATTGCGTCGCCACGCCCGAAGGCTGGCAGCCCGGCGACAAGGTGGTCGTGCCGCCGCCGAACACGATGGCCGATGCCGATGCACGCGCCGGAGCCGGCTACGAATACGTGGACTGGTACTTTTCCAAGACCGAAGTTTCGAATAAAGCCAAACCCGCCGGCAAGTCGAAGCCACCGCGGAAGAAATGAAGAAAGCGGTGGTCTCCCTTAGCGATCATGCCGCCATGAATTCGCGCTTCAGCCCCAGCGTCTCCATGAATGAGTCGACCCGGTTCTGCGCGCGCACCATGTCGAACTCGCGCTCGTCGCCCATGTTCCCTTCGTAGGTCATCACCGGGATGCCGGCGGCGGCCAGGCCGAGGCGGTTTTCCATGATGCCCATCGACAGGCCTTCGCAGCCGCGGTTCATGTGGATCATGACGCCGTCGACGCCCCAGTGCTTGACGATGTACTTCATCATCTCGGTCTTCAATGAGGGGTCGAAGAAGTGCTGCCACAGCGGCTTCGACAGGTTCCAGTCGGCGTACAGGCGCAGCGCCGTGGCGCGGTCGTTGATCTCGATGCCCTTTTTCCACGGCAGGGTGCGCGGCATCCAGCTGCCGTCCTCGCGGGTTTCCCAGGTGCCCTCCAGCCCGAAGGTGTACAGCGAACCGATGGAAACGGCGCCGAACTCCTCGAGATAGCGGAAGATCTTCAGGAAGGCCCAGGGCGGCTGCGTGTCGGACATGACGCGGCAGCGCTCGTTGGGAACGGCAGCGATGCCGCGGGCGACGCGGTCCTTGACCTCGTCGAGCAGTTCCTCGTAGAAATCGGCGCACCACTGCGATGACTTGTGCAGCACCGCCAGCACGTAGAGCGAATACATGGTTTTCTCGTCGAGTGGCGCCGGCCGCGCCTGGTTGAGCAGGCAGACCTCGGCCCACAGCGAAGTGGCCCGCATCTCGTTCTTCACGGCGCGAATCAATAGCTCGTCATCGCATTGGCGTCCGGTTACCTTCTCGACGAACTCGATCGATTCGTGCAGCTGGTTGGTGACGTAGTCGAGGCGGCTCTCGTCGATGTCCTTGTAGGCGCCGATGCTGACATCGACGTAGAAATCCGGCACACCCTCAAACTTCGAGGCATGCTGGTACCACTTGGCGTGGGAGCAGCAGATCTGCGTCTGGAAGTTGAAGTCGGGCTTGGGGAATTCGCCCCCGAAGGCGTACTTGTTGAGGTGCATACCGCCCCAATAGAGGCGCATGTAGGCACACAGGTCGCGGGCGAAGCCGGCGGCTTCGGCCGCATCCAGGCATTCCTTGGCGAACTTGCGGTCGAAGGCGATGGCGGCGCCGTAGGGCTCCCCGGTGAGGGGATGCACGTCGTCGCCGAAGGCGGTCGGAATGGCGTCGAAGGACCAGCCGGCCGCGCCCCAGCGAATGCCGCCCTTGTCCTTGGCGCGGGCATAGTTGATGTAGTACTGCTCGCGCAGTTCCTTGGCCTTCTTCCAGCACTTCAGCGGTTCGGTCGGGTACCTGGCCATGACGATTTCCTTTTCAGTAGGGTGAATGAACAATCATTCAAGTTTGCAAGCAGGAGAGGGCAGCCTTTTCGCGAGGCAGGGAGGCCTACCCTGCGGACGGTTGCTGGTAGGACGCCAGGGTCTGGCGGGCGATGATGAGCTGCTGCACTTCGGTGGCGCCCTCATAGATGCGCAGGGCGCGAATTTCTCGGTAGAGCCTTTCCACCGGATGGCCGCAGACGACGCCGAGTCCGCCCCATATCTGCACGGCGCTGTCGATGACCTGCTGCGCCGTCTCGGTGGCCGTCATCTTGGCCATGGCCGCCTCGCGGGTGACGTTGCGGCCCCGGTCGCGCAGCCAGGCGGCGCGATAGGTGAGCAAAGCGGAAGCGTCGATGCCGGTGGCCATCTGTGCCAGCTTGGCCTGGGTGATCTGAAAATCCGCGAGGGTCTGGCCGAACATCTTGCGGCGGGTGGCGCGGAAGAGCGCCTCGTCGAGGGCGCGGCGGGCGAAGCCCAGCGCGGCGGCGGCGACCGAGGTGCGGAAGATGTCAAGGGTCTGCATCGCCACCTTGAAGCCCTGACCGGGTGCGCCCACCAGGTTTTCGCGCGGAATGCGGCAGCTTTCGAAGCGCAGGCGGGCGAGCGGATGCGGCGCGATCACCTCGATGCGTTCGGCGATCTCGAAGCCGGGCGTATTCGCCTCGACGACGAAGGCCGACAGGCCTCGCGAGCCGGGCGCTTCGCCGGTGCGGGCGAAGACGACATAGAAATCGGCGATGCCGCCGTTGGAGATCCAGGTCTTCTCGCCGTCGAGGACGTAGTGGTCGCCCTCGGCGCGGGCCGCGCAGGCCATGGCGGCCACGTCGGAACCGGAACCCGGCTCCGAGAGGGCGAAGGCGGCGATCGCCTCGCCTGCGGCCACCTTGGCGAGGTAGCGCTGCTTCTGCTGCGGCGAGCCGTGCAAGGTGAGGGCGCCCGAGCCCAGCCCCTGCATGGCGAAGGCGAAATCGGCCAGGCCGGAGTGGCGCGCCAGCGTCTCGCGGATCAGGCAGATCGAGCGCGTGTCGATGGCGTCGAATCTGCCGCCGCAGTCCGTGCCGCCGACGGCGTAGCGCAGCCAGCCGTCACGGCCCAGGCGTTTTACCAGTTCGCGGCAGGCGGAATCCACGTCGGCAGGGTGATCGCCGCCGGTGTTCGGCGGAACCCAGGCTTCGAGATCCCGCTCCAGCCGGCGGTGGGCGTCGTCGAAGAACGGCCAGTCGAGATAGGTCTTGTCGCTCACGGTGTCCTCGCCTGAAGGTCAGCTTGCGTCATGATGCAGGATTCCGGAGCATTTCGCGCAGCCGGAAGCGCTGCATCTTGCCCGTCGCCGTCTGTGGCATCTGCTTCAGGAAGCGGATGGTGCGCGGGCATTTGTAGATGGACAGCGTTGATTTGAAGGTCTGCAGCAGCGCCTCGGTCAACGCGGCCTGGTCGGCCTCCGGATCGCCGGGCACGGCGAAAAGTGCGATTCGCGTCAGCCCATCTTCGTTCAGATAGCCGACTACCGCGGCCTCCGCCACGCCGGGCATGGACAGGGCGCAGGCTTCGATTTCGGCCGGGCTGACCCATTGGCCCGAGATTTTCAGCATGTCGTCGCCGCGGCCCATGTGGTACCAGCGGCCCTCGGCGTCGAAGCGAAACATGTCTCCAGGGAAGTACCAGCCGTCGCGCAGGGCGCGCCTCGTCACCTCCGGCAGGTTCCAATAGCCGACGAACTGGCAGGGTGTACGGATGGCGATCAGTCCGGGTGACTCCGGCGTGGTGATGTCCCTGCCGTCTTCGCCGACGAGGCGTACCTCGGCCCACGGCACCGGCCGGCCGGACGAACCGGCGCGGGAATCCTCCGGCCGGTTGACCAGGAAGAGGAACACCGTCTCCGAAGAGCCGATGCCGTCGCAGATCGGCTTGCCGGCCAGCTCCAGCCAGTCCTCGTAGAGCGACTCAGGCAGCTTCTCGCCGGCGGAGACGAAATGCCGGATGCGGCGGAAGGAGGGCTGCACCGGAGCGCCTTCCCGCAGCAGGTTGCGGTACATCACAGGGGTGCTGAAGAACACGTCCGGCCGATGGCGCTCGACGGTTGACATGATCAGCTTAGGTTCAGGCCAGGCCGGCGACAGGATGACGGTGGCGCCGCATTGCAGGCCGCCCATCAGCGAATGACCGAGGGCGAAACCGAAAAATATCTTTGAAGTGGTGAACACGCGGTCGCCGGGACGCATGCCGAGCAGCTCGCGCTCGAGGCAGTCGGCCACCCGTGCGGTGCGGTGGGGGTGCATTACCGCCTTCGGCTTGCCCGTCGTGCCGGACGAATACAGCCAGAAGCCGACCTCCTCCGGATCGACCAGCACCGATTCGAGCCGATCCGTCTGCCCGGCGAGGAACTCGGCGTGTCCGAGATAGGGTGGCAGCGATGCCTTGCCAAGAATGATGGCGAGCGGCGGCGCAGCCATGCCCCCGACCGCGCTTTCATAGAGATCGAGAAAATGGGCATCGACGAAGATGGCGCTGCAGCCGCTGTCCTCGATGACGAAACGCAGGTCGCGCGGCGCCAGCCGCACATTGAGCGCGACGGCGACGGCACCGATACGCAGCGTGCCGAGATAGGCGGCCACCAGTTCGGGCGAGTCGTCCATCAGGAACAGCACCCGCCCGCCGCGCGCGATGCCCTGCGCCTTCAGTGCGTTGCCGTGGCGGTTGACCTCGGCGTTCAGTTCCCGGTAGCTGACCTCACGGTCGCCACAAAGGAGGGCGATCTGCTCGCCGAGGCCCATGGCTAGCGGCCTGCCGATGATCTCGTCTGCAGCATTCATGGAGTCCTTCATGATCCCGATCTCAAGGTTCATTGTTTGCGCGACATACGCGGGCACTCATCGCCGTTTGCAGTGCTGCCTGATCCGCAACGGCACAATGATTGAACACTCATTCATCTTGATTGTCAAGTTATTGCATTTGTTAATAATAGTTGACACATAAAAATGAATGAGCAATCATTCAGTAACGGCCTTTTGCCGGCCCGCCGCTTTTCGGCGGGCGTGAAATTGCCAGTTTGGAGGTTTGGAAGCCATGCGATTGAAGGACAAGACAGCTGTGGTCACGGGCGCCGCTTCGGGCATCGGGCGGGCCACCGCCGAAACGCTGGCGGCGGAAGGCGCCTACGTGTTCCTTGGAGACATCGACGAGGAAAAGGGGCGCGCCGCTGCCGCCGAACTGGGCGGGCGCGGGATGGGTGCGGAGTTCATCCGGCTCGATGTCACCGATCTCGCTTCGATAGCGCAGTGCAAGCAGCAGGCGTATGCCCGGCGCGGGCACGTTGATATCGTCGCCAACGTCGCCGGCTGGGGCAAGATCCAGCCCTTCATGGAGAACACGCCTGAGTTCTGGCGCAAGGTGATCGATCTCAACCTGCTCGGGCCGGTGGCGGTATCCCACGCCTTCCTCGACAAGATGATCGAGCGCGGCACCGGCAAGGTGGTCATCGTCGCGAGCGACGCCGGGCGCGTCGGCAGCTTCGGCGAGACCGTCTATTCCGGCGCCAAGGGCGGCGCCATCGCCTTCTGCAAATCGCTGGCGCGGGAAGTAGCCCGCTACAACATCAACGTCAACTGCGTCTGTCCGGGACCGACCGATACGCCCCTGCTGCGCGCCGTGCCGGAGAAGCACCAGGAGGCCTTCGTCAAGGCCACGCCGATGCGGCGTCTGGCCAAGCCTTCCGAAATCGCCGACGCCGTGCTGTTCTTCGCCAGCGACCAGGCCAGCTTCGTCACCGGCCAGGTGCTCAGCGTGAGCGGCGGCCTGACGCTGGCGGGCTGAGCCCGCCGGTTGCAACCATCACTGAACAGGAGAATCGAATGTACAAGCTGAAAGCCGCAGAATGGCGCCCGCAGCACTTCAAGCTCGAAGTTGCGGATCGCGTCGCCACCGTCACGCTCAACCGCCCGGAGCGGAAGAATCCGCTGACCTTCGAGAGCTATGCCGAGCTGCGCGACACCTTTCACCGCTTCCAGTATGCCGAGGATGTGCGCGCCATCGTGATCACCGGCGCTGGCGGCAACTTCTGCTCGGGCGGCGACGTGCACGAGATCATCGGGCCGCTGACCAAGATGAGCATGGACGAGCTGTTGGCATTCACCCGCATGACGGGCAACCTGGTGAAGGAGATGCGCACCTGCCCGCAGCCGATCATCGCGGCGGTGGACGGCGTCTGCGCCGGGGCAGGGGCGATCATCTCGATGGCTTCCGACCTGCGCTATGCCACGCCGGCGGCGAAAACCGCCTTCCTCTTCGTGCGCGTCGGGCTGGCCGGCTGCGACATGGGCGCCTGCGCCATCCTGCCGCGGATCATCGGCCAGGGGCGGGCAGCCGAGCTGCTGTACACCGGCAACGCCATGAGCGCCGAGGAAGGACTGGCCTGGGGCTACTTCAACGGCGTCGTGCCGGCGGAGCAGTTGATGGAAAAAACGCACAAGATGGCGCTGTCGCTGGCGGATGGGCCGGCCTTTGCCCACTTCATGACCAAAAAGTGCCTGCACCAGGAATGGAACCAGACCATCGAACAGGCGCTTGAGACGGAAGCCGAGGCCCAGGCGATCTGCATGCAGACGAAGGACTTTACCCGCGCCTACAATGCCTTTGTCGCCAAGGAAAAACCGAAGTTCGAAGGTAACTGAGGCGGTTGTCGCGCACTCAAGGCCTGCCCGATGCAGCCACATGCCAGACTCCCCGCCATGACCGAAGAACCGGAGGGAACATGAGTGCTGCCGGAGATGTGCTGGCGCAGGTAAGCGACCCCAGGCTCGTCGAGGAACGGCGTGGCCAGATCGTGCGCGCGGCGGTCAAGCTGTTTTCCGAGGAGGGCTACTACACCACCACCATTCAGCAGATCGCGCGGGAAGCCGGCGTCAGTACCGGTCTCATCTACCAGTACTTCGGCGACAAGGACGACATTCTCTTCCTGACGCTGAAGCTGGTGCTCGACACCTACGAGCACGACATTCCGCCGCAACTGGAGGGCGTCGGGCACCCGGTCGAGCGGCTGTGCATGGCGGTCTGGACGTACTGCAGGATCGTTGATGGCCTGCTCGAGGCGACGGTGCTGGCCTATCGCTCCACGAAGACGCTGCGCGCCGACCGCCGCGTGCTGGTGAAGGATGCGGAGACGAGGACCAACCGGCTGATCGAGGCCTGCATCGACGAATGCATCAGGGGCGGCCACATGCAGGAGGTGAATACCTACCTGCTGGCGTATCAGCTCGTCGCCTTTGCCCATGCCTGGGCGCTCAAGCACTGGTCCGTGGGCAAACGCTATGCATTGGCGGAGTACGTCGCCGAAGGCATCCGGCTGCTCGTCGAGCCGTTTCTGACGGCCAAGGGCAGGCGCGTGCTCGACGCCATGCGGGCGCGCACGGATTCGTTCGGCAGCGTGGGCAGGAAGGCTTCGTCGCGGCCCGAGGTCGCGAAAGGCCGCGCGCCGGCGGGCAGAAAACGGACGAAATAGGGCGATGGAACAAACGATTACCCTGTCAATGGAAGGCAGCGTTGCCGTGGCGACGCTGTGCCGTCCTCCGGTCAATGCCATCAACGAGGCATGGGTGGATCGGTTGAATGAAGTGCTGGATGAGGTGGGGCAAGCCGGGCAGATCGGCGTCCTCCGGATCCGCAGCAGCGAGCGCGTCTTCTGCGCCGGCGCCGACCTGGCGCTGATGCGCAGCATCTTCGACAGCGCGGCCGGGCGCGAGCGCATGATTGCGCTGACGCGACGCATGCAGGAGGTTTTCGCGCGACTGGAGGCGCTGCCCAAGGTGACACTGGCCGAGATCGGCGGTGCAGCCATGGGCGGCGGCTTCGAGCTGGCGCTGGCTTGCGATCTGCGCATCGTTTCGGACTCCGCGCGCATCGGCCTGCCCGAGGCGCGGCTCGGCCTGCTGCCGGCCGCCGGCGGCACGCAGCGCATGACGCGCATCTGCGGCGAAGCGGCTGCGCGGCGCCTGATCCTGGGCGCGGAACTCGTTACCGGAGCGGAAGCCGCCGGCCTTGGCCTTGCGCAATGGTCGGCGCCGGCAGCCGAGATCGGGGCAAGGGCGCAGGCGCTGGCGGCGCGCCTGGCCGAACTGCCGCCGCAGACCCTGGCCGCCAACAAGCATTGCATCAACGTGGCGGCACGGGGCGGCGGGGATGGCTTCGAGGCAGAACTGGCCGGCAGCGCCATGCTGCTTGCCGCGCCAGAGACGCAGCGGCGCGTGACGGCGTTCCTCGAAGGGAAGTAACTGTGCCGTCCTGCGCAGACTGACTTTTCCCCGCAGCTATACCCGGCCGACGCGCAGGTGCAGCGGCCAGCGCAGGATCTTTTTCTGCGCGGGGTCGGGCCATAGCGGCAGCAGGCGCCTGCCGAAGTCCTCGAGCGGATCGCTACCCCTTGCCTTGATATAGGCCTGGGTGGCCGACCAGGTGCCGAGGTAACCGAGCAGGTCGTCGCGCGACCATTCCGTGCGGATCTCGAAGGCCGGAGGCTCGACGGGCTCGAAGGGGAAAGGCAGCGAGCGGTAGCGGTCGTCGACCATCCTGCGCTCGGGTGGCCAGTAGGGACCGATCACGTTCCTGTAGAAATGCGTCAGCAGCGCGTCGATGCCCGCCTCGACATCGAGCAGGGTGTAGGTCCATGCGGCGATGACCCCGCCCGGCTTCAGCACGCGCCTCGCTTCAGCGTAAAACTTCTCCAGATCGAACCAGTGGATGGCCTGGGCCACCGTGACCAGGTCGACGCTCGCCGTATCGAGGAGACTGACTTCTGCGGAAGCCTGGCGGTATTCGACCCGCGGATGGGGCTCGGCATGGTCGAGCTGGCGCCGGCTCGGATCGGTGGCAATGACATGCCCGAAATGGGCGGCCAGTCCGCACGCGGCCTGCCCGCTGCCGGTACCGCAATCCCAGGCAGTGCCGCGCATCGGCGCAATGCCCGCCAGCCAGGCGAACAGTCCGGCCGGATAGTTCGGGCGGAAGCGGGCATAGTCCGTCGCCTGGGTCGAGAAATGATCCTTGAAAGACATCACCCGACCAGGCTTCGAGCTACTTCGGCCGCTTGTCGATGACGCGCTTGGCCTTGCCGATGGAGCGCTCGATGGCGGACTGGCCGACGACGCGCACCTGGGTGGAAACGCCGATGTAGGACTTGATGTGATGCTGCAACTCCTTCGCCGCCGCCTGCTGCTCGGCGGCCGGCGCCTGCGCGAATTCGGGTTTCATTTCCACCAGCACGTCCAGTTCGTCCATGTGCTCGGGGCGGGAGACTTCCAGCACGTAATGCGGCGCCAGCTTCGGCTGCCTGAGGATCATTTCCTCGATCTGCGAGGGGAAGACGTTCACGCCGCGGATGATGAGCATGTCGTCGGAGCGGCCGGTGATCTTGTCCATGCGGCGGAAGGAACGCGCCGTGGGCGCGAGCAGGCGGGTGAGGTCGCGC
>JAEHDO010000329.1 GCA_016880375.1 Betaproteobacteria bacterium
CATCGCCACGGCCGACGGCGAGACCCTGCATGGCTGGTTCGTGCCGGCGACCGAGGCGCGCGCCACGGTGCTGTTCCTGCACGGCAACGCCGGCAGCATCGTCCATCGGCTCGACTGGCTGCCGATGTTCCAGCGCCTGCGCCTGTCCGCGCTGCTGGTCGATTATCGCGGTTTCGGCCAGTCGACCGGCAGCCCCTCCGAGGCCGGCACCCATGCCGATGCCGATGCCGCCTGGCGGCACCTGACCGAAGCGCGACGTCTGCCGCCCGGGCGCATCGTCGTCGTCGGCGAATCGCTCGGCGGCGCCGTCGCCGCGCAGCTTGCCGCCCGCGTCGATCCGGCGGCGCTGGTACTGCACTCCGCCTTCATCTCGGCGCCGGAGCTCGCCGCCGACCTCTACCCCTTCCTTCCGGCACGGCTGCTCACGCGCTACCACTACGACACGCTAAGCGCGGTGAAGGCGCTGCGTTCCCCGCTGCTGGTGGCGCACAGCCCGCGGGACGAGGTCATCCCCGTCTCCCACGGCCGGCGCCTGTACGAGGCCGCGGCCGTTCCCAGGCAGTGGCTCGAACTGGCCGGTGGACACAACGACGGCTTCATTTTCATGCGCGCCGAATGGGTGCATCAATTCGGCGAATTCCTGCAGCGTCACCTGCCTGCCTGAGCGGCGGTGGTAAGATTGATAAAACACAAAGCACGGAGGCCAACATGACCGACATCGCCAAACTCCTCGGCGACGAAGCCGACAAGCTCCTCAAGCATGAATGCCGCGGCATTCCCAAGGCGCGGCTGCATCTGCCCGGCGCGGATTTCGTCGACCGCGTCGTCGCCCAGTCCGACCGCAAGCCGGCGGTGCTGAGGAACCTCGCCGCGCTGTTCAACCACGGCCGCCTGGCCGGCAGCGGCTACCTGTCGCTGCTGCCGGTGGACCAGGGCATCGAGCACTCCGCCGGGGCATCGTTTGCGCCCAACCCGGATTTTTTCGACCCGGAGCACATCGTGCAGCTGGCCATCGAGGGCGGCTGCAACGGCGTGGCGTCCACCCTCGGCGTGCTGGGCGCGGTATCGCGCAAGTACGCCCACAAGCTCCCCTTCATCGTGAAGCTCAACCACAATGAATTCCTCTCCTACCCGAACACCTACGACCAGACCCTGTTCGCCGATGTCGAGCAGGCCTTCGAGATGGGGGCATGTGCGGTGGGCGCGACGGTCTACTTCGGATCACCGGAGTCGCGCCGGCAGATCTGGGAGGTCTCGCAGATGTTCAAGCGCGCCCACGAGCTCGGCATGGCGACCATCCTCTGGTGCTATCTGCGCAACGGCGCCTTCAAGCAGGGCGAGATGGACTACCATGTCTCGGCCGACATGTCCGGCCAGGCCAACCACCTCGGCGTCACCATCGAGGCGGACATCATCAAGCAGAAGATGGCGGAGAACAACGGCGGCTTCAACGCCCTGAAGTTCAGCAAGACGAGCTCAAAGGTGTACTCCGATCTCACCACGGATCACCCGATCGATCTCGTGCGCTACCAGGTGGCCTGCTGCTACATGGGCCGCGCCGGCATGATCAACTCCGGCGGCGAGTCGAAGGGTGCAGGCGACCTCGCCCAGGCGGTGCGCACGGCGGTGATCAACAAGCGCGCCGGCGGCATGGGCCTGATCTCCGGCCGCAAGGCCTTCCAGAAGCCGCTGAAGGAAGGCATATCCCTGCTCAATGCCATCCAGGACGTGTATCTCTCCAAGGTCGTCACCATCGCCTGATTCCCGATTATGCCCGGCACACCCTTCCATCTCGAAGTCAATCCGCAACTGCCGGCGCGCCTGGCGCGGCTGGAGGAACTCGCCAACAACCTCTGGTACAGCTGGGACCGGCCGACGCGCACGCTGTTCGCGCGCCTGCACCCGAGCCTGTGGGGCGCCGTCGGCCACAGTCCGAAGGCCTTCCTCAAGCGCGTCGACCAGCAGCGCCTGCTCGATGCCGCCGATGATCCGGTGTTCCTCGGCAACTACGCCCGCGTGCTTTCTGCCTACGACACCTACCACGACGAGCCGGGGCGCAGCAACGGCGCGCAGCATTTGCGCCACAATGACCTCGTCGCCTATTTCTGCTTCGAGTTCGGCTTCCACGAGAGTCTGCCGATCTACTCGGGCGGCCTTGGCATCCTCGCCGGTGACCACTGCAAGGGGGCAAGCGATCTGCGCATGCCCTTCATCGCTGTCGGCTTGCTGTTCCGCCAGGGTTATTTCCTGCAGACCATCGATGGCGAGGGTACCCAGCACGCCATCTACCGCGACGCTGATTTCGACGACCTGCCGATCACGTCGGTGATGCAGGCGGATGGCTCGGAGCTCCATGTGCAAGTGGAGATGCCCGACCGCAATATCGCGATCAAGGTCTGGCAGGCCCGCGTCGGACACGTCACGCTCTACCTGCTCGATACCGACCTGGAAGAGAACAGCGCGCATGATCGCGACATCGCCCACCGTCTCTACGGCGGCGACCGCACCACGCGTATCGAGCAGGAAATCGTGCTCGGCGTCGGCGGCGTGCGGGCACTGGTGGCGATGGGCCTGAAGCCGACGGTGTGGCACATCAACGAAGGACACGCCGCCTTCATGCTCCTCGAACGCATCCGCCACCTGACGACGCAGGGCATCGAAATCGCCGCGGCCGTCGAGGCGGTGGCAGTACACACGGTATTCACCACGCACACCGCGGTACCGGCGGGCCATGATCATTTCAGCGAAGAGATGATCCGCCGCTACTTCGAGCATGCCTGCAAGGAACTTGGGGTATCGAATGAACAGCTGCTGGCGCTGGGCCGAGTGCCGGGGGAGCACGAGTTCAACATGACCGCGCTGGCGATCCGCGGTTCGCGCTTCCACAATGGCGTCTCGCGCATCCACGGCGGTGTCTCGGCGCGCATCCTGTCCAGCCTGTGGCCGCAAATCGAGGCCGACGACAATCCCGTCACCCATGTCACCAACGGCGTGCACGTGTCGACCTTTCTCTCCAGCGAGTGGAACGAACTCTTCGATCGCTTCCTCGGTCCCGGCTGGAGCCAACGCGTCACCGACCGCAATTGCTGGGAGGGCATCTATACCATTCCCGATCACCAGTTCTGGAGCGTGCACCAGTCGCTCAAGGCGCAGATGCTGCATCTGGTGCGCCATCGCATCTCGGAGCAGCACGCCCGCAACCACGGTTCGGAGGCGCATCTCGACCGGCTGCTGAAGCTCGCCAATCCGGACAACCCGAACGTCCTCACCATCGGCTTCGCCCGCCGTTTCGCCACCTACAAGCGCGCCGGTCTGCTGTTCGAGAACCTTAACTGGCTGCGCGAGATCCTCTGTGATCCACATCGCCCCGTACTGTTCCTGTTCGCCGGCAAGGCCCATCCGGCCGACCAGCCGGGGCAGGCGCTGATCCGCCGCGTCATCGAAGTGGCGCGCATGCCGGAGTTCGAGGGCAAGATCCTGCTGGTGGAAGGTTACGACCTGCGCTTTGCGCGGCGCCTCGTTTCCGGCGTCGACGTCTGGCTCAACAACCCGCAATACCCGCTGGAAGCCTGTGGCACCTCGGGCATGAAGGCGGCCATGAACGGCATCCCCAATCTGTCCGTGCTGGACGGCTGGTGGGGTGAAGGCTACGACGGCAAGAACGGCTGGGGCATCAAGCCGGCATCGGACACGCTGGATGAGGCGCGCCGCAACCACGAGGAAGCGCGCACGCTGTACGAAATCCTGCAGGACAGCGTGGTTCCGCTGTATTACAACCTGGGACCGATGGGCTACTCGCCCGGCTGGGTGGCGATGGCCAAGCACTCGATCGCCACCCTGCTGCCGCGCTTCAACACGACGCGCATGCTCTCGGACTATCTTTCACGCTTTTACGTGCCGGCCTCGCATCAGTACCGGCGCTATTCACAGGACAACTACGCCGGCGCCAAAGCCGTAGCGCAATGGAAGTCGCGCGTGCGCGCGGCCTGGCCGCATATTGCGTTGCGCAGGGTGGATGTGCCGAAACGCCGCATCGGCTTCGGCGAAAGCCTGCGCTTCGAGGTTTCGGTGAATCTCAACGGCCTGCAACCTGACGACGTGCTGGTGGAATTGCTGTTCGGCCGCCCCGCCGGCGGCAACATGCCGAAAAAAGCCCGCAGCCATCGTTTCCGGCACGAGCGTCAGCTGGAATCCGGCGAGCAGATCTATGCCCTCGATCTGACGCCGGAATACTGCGGCAAGATCGAATACCGCATCCGCGTCTATCCCCACCACGAGATGCTGACGCACCCTTTTGAAATGGGCATGATGATCTGGCTTTAGCCGGTTGCCGCAAACAGATTTCTGCCGGCCACTCGAATATCCGCATGAAGGTTCTTTTCGCCACACCCGAGCTTGCGCCCTGGATGAAAAGCGGCGGCCTCGGGGAGATCTCCTGGTCGCTGCCCGCCGCGCTCCTGGAAGCCGGCGTGGATGTACGCATCCTCGTGCCGGCCTATACGCCTCTTCTGGCTGCGTTTCCGAAGGCAAGGCTCGTGGCCGATCTGGCGCCAGCCGGCGGCGCGCTGCCGGCCTCCCGGCTGCTGGAGGCGAAAACCGACAGCGGCGTCACCTTGCTGCTGCTCGACTGCCCGGCTTTTTTCCAGCGCCCTGGTTCGGCCTATCTCGACGCCGACGGCAACGATTTCAGCGACAACCACCTGCGCTTTGGCCTGCTCTCGAAGACGGCCGCGCTGTTGAGCAGCGAAGCCAGTCCGCTGCGCTGGCGTCCGGACGTCCTGCATTGCAACGACTGGCCCTGCGGCATGGCGCCAGCCTATCTGCGTTTCATGGGCGGCGCTAAAGCGGCGACGGTGATGTCGATCCACAACCTGGCCTTCCAGGGCATCTTTCCGGCCGACACGCTGATCCCGCTCGGGCTGCCGCCTGAAGCCTTCGCGATGGATGGCGTCGAGTACTGGGGCAAGCTCTCCTTCATGAAGGCCGGCCTGCACTACGCCGACCGCATCACCACCGTCAGTCCGCGCTATGCCGAGGAAATCCAGACGGAAGCCTTCGGCTACGGCTTCGCCGGCCTGCTGCGCTGGCGGCGCGCCGAGCTTGCCGGCATCCTCAACGGCATCGATACCAAGGAATGGAATCCGGCCACGGATGTTCATCTGCCGCGCCGCTTCGAGTTCGCCCACCTGAAAGGAAAGGAAACCAACAAGGCGGCATTGCGCCTGCGTTTTGGCTTATCTGCAGACACCTCGACACCCCTGCTCGGCGCGGTCTGCCGCATAACGCATCAGAAGGGGCTCGATCTGCTGCTCGAGATCGGCGACGACATCGCACAACTCCCGGCACAGCTTGTCCTGCTCGGCACAGGCGACAGGGGACTCGAGGCCGCCCTTTCGAACCTGGCGGCGCGCCATCCCGGGCAATTCGCGGTTCTCCTCGGATTCGACGACAGCCTTGCGCACCTGGTCGAGGCGGGCGCGGATATCTTCCTCATGCCTTCGCGCTTCGAGCCCTGCGGGCTGAACCAGATGTACAGCCTGCGCTACGGCACGCCGCCGATTGTGCGGGAGACGGGCGGCCTGGCGGATACGGTGGTGGATTGCAGCGAGGCCACGCTTGCCAACGGCACGGCGAATGGCTTCGTCTTCGGCGAGGCTACGCCGGAAGCGCTGCTCCAGACCATCCGTCGCGCCGTATCTGCCTGGCACGACAAGGCGGTCTGGCACAAACTGCAACGGAACGGGATGGCGCTGGATTTTGGCTGGTCAAAAGCGGCAGCGGCCTACAGGAACATCTATGCCGGTTTATCTATCAGCCGCAAAAAAGCTAAACGAATTCATATCGAAGGCAAGCCTGCGCGCGCAGGTTAAGCCAAGCGGCCTTGACTTGGAAATAAGCCGCGGCAAGGACCGCAAGGTCCCCGCCGCTAGCCAAGAACGGTACGGACGCCCTGGAGGAGGATGACGAATCCACCCAGGCCGACTGCACCGACGAGGAGGCTGTTCAGGGGTGAGTTGATGCTGCTGTCGAGCAGGCGCTTGGCCAGCGCCAGCAGGCCGATTGCCGCGGTCAAGGCGGCCAGCGTGGACATGTTCGGCTCGAGCAGCACTGCCCGAATCCGCTCGACCAGCCAGCCGTCGGGCCCCATGGTGTAAAAAACCGCTCCGCAGATTCCGGCAGCCAGGCAGAAGAAGATCATCAGGGTCGTGAAGGCTTCCCTGGATTCGTGCATCAGGCGTTCCATGTCGTCCCCTCTCCAAACCCGAAATCGGGCAGCTTGTGCCTCTGAAGCTGGCACTGGTGTAAAAAGAAGCCGGCGCAGACAGGACGCGATCGATTGGCTCAGGATCGATCCCCGAAGGAAAGCATTCCTGTCTTACGGGCGGCCGGCATTCGTAAAACGCAGTTTCAGTGCTGATCAAGGCCCGCTTCAGCGGGCGCCATGCCGAAACTCAAATCGTTTGCTTGCAATTCCGCCAAGCTCGCACAGATCTATGCAAGCCATGTGCCAACCTGTACTTTTTCTTCAATAACATTGAGATAGCGAAAGTCAGCCGCTACGGTACGGTGTTCCGGACAAGCTCAACCGTCGGGTGTCGACGACAGGCTTTTGACGTGATTTGACTAAGTACTTGAGTTGCAGAGGTTGTTGCCTGTCGTCGCAAAGAGACAGGCCCCGAAGGCTATGCCTTCTCTTTCTCTGCCTTGAAGAGCGCCGGGGTGAGGTTATGACGCTGCAGCAGTTTGTAGAACTCGGTGCGATTGCGCTGTGCCATGCGTGCCGCCTGGGTAACATTGCCCTCGGTAGCACGCAGCAGACGCACCAGGTAGTCGTGCTCGAATGCGCGCCGCGCCTCGTCGAGGGACACCATCACCGTGTTGTCGTCGCGCAGGGCCTGTTGTACGAGCGATGCGGGCACGACATGTGAAGTGGAGAGCGCAACGGTCTGCTCGATCACATTCAGCAACTGGCGCACATTGCCCGGCCAGGAAGCGTTCACCAGCAATTCCATTGCATCTGGCGCAAAAGTACGCGCCGGCTTGCTGTAGCGCGCCGCCAGCTGTTCGACGAAATGCGCGCACAGCAGCGGAATGTCCTCGCGCCGCTCGGACAGGGGCGGCAGCGCCAGCGACACGACGTTGAGCCGGTAGTAGAGATCGGGACGGAAGGCGCCGCTGCGAATGTTTTCCGACAGATCGCGGTGGGTGGCAGAAATGATGCGCACGTTGATCGGCACCATTTCGGTCGAGCCGACCGGCCGCACGCTGCGGTCCTGCAAGGCCCGAAGCAACTTGGCCTGAAGCGCGAGCGGCATGTCGCCGATCTCGTCAAGGAACAGGGTGCCGCCCTGCGCCGCCTGGAAAAGACCGCGGTGAGCATAGATTGCCCCGGAAAAGGCGCCCTTGGCGTGGCCGAACAATTCGCTTTCGAGCAGGTGCTCGGGAATCGCCGCGCAGTTCACTGCCATGAAGGGCCCTTTGGCCCGCGGGCTGGCGAGGTGAATGGCCTGGGCGAGCAGTTCCTTGCCGCTGCCGGAATCGCCGAAGATCAGCACGCTGGCATCGGAGCCGGCCACCAGCTTCGCCTGGCGCAGCACCTCTTCCATGCGTTGGCTGCGTGTGATGATTGCGGCGTGCCAGGCTTCCGGCGCAGCGCCTGTCTCGGTGCCACCGGAGAGCTTGAGTGCCTGCTCCACCTGTGCCAGCAGATCCTTGCCGTCGAAGGGCTTGGTGAGGAAGCTGAAGACACCGCGTTGGGTGGCCGCAACAGCGTCGGGGATCGTGCCATGCGCTGTCAGGATGATCACCGGCAAAGTCGGCATGGCTCCATGAATGCGTTCAAACAGCGCCATGCCGTCCATGCCCTCCATGCGCAGGTCGGTGATGACGAGCCGCGGCCTCGCCACGGCCAACTGGGCCAGCGCCTGGGCACCGCTCTCGGCTGTCTGTACGGCATAACCGGCGGCGCTCAGGCGCAGGGACACCAGCTTGAGAATATCCCGGTCGTCGTCGACAAGCAGGATGGAGGCTTTCGATTCAGTCATTTTTTCTGTAGTTGCCGTCCGCGCAGGCTGCGCTCGATAGCCAGCATGGACCGCGCACCATTGCGCAGGCCGAGGCTCTGGATTGGGCGTTGGCCGCCACGGACCGGAAGATCAGCGTCGTGCCTTACATTGCCGTGCCGGATGAGGCGCTGGTAGAGCGCCTGAGTGGGCGCTGGCTGTGCCGGACGTGCGGCGAGTCGTATCATACCCTGTTCAACCCGCCACAGCGGGCAGGCGTGTGCGATAAAGATGGCGGCGAGCTGTACCAGCGCGACGGCGACAAACCGGAGACGGTGCGCAACCGGCTCAAGGTATATTGGCAGCAGACCAGCCCGCTTATCGACTACTATCGCCGTCGCGGCGTGCTGGTAGAGGTGAAC
>JAEHDO010000330.1 GCA_016880375.1 Betaproteobacteria bacterium
ATTGATGCCGGTGTTGTTGTGGATGTCGATGCTGGCGAAGGGGCGGCGGCGCTTCATGTGCTCGACCACCCCGGCCATCAGAGTCGCCTCCGGCAGGTCGGGCGTTTCCGTGCCTGGCCAGACGCGGGTGTAGTCGGGCTGGCCGGGCAGCCGCCGCAAGCCGGCGCGCGCCGCCGCGACGTTGCCGATGAACAGCGACAGCGCGCGCGGCAATTCGCGTCCCTGCCAGTGGCGCAGCACGGCCTTGACCGCCTCGAAGCCGGTGGTTTCGTTGCCATGCAGCAGCACCGTGAGAAAGAGCGGCTCGGGCCGCCGCCCCGGCAGGTGTATCAGCGACGGCCCTCCGAGCAGGGCCTCCAGCGCGGTCGCGTCGGCCTCCAGCAGCCCGGCCGGCAAGGCTTCGAATGTCTTCAAGGTCGGCATGGCGTTCTCAGAGATCCCATTCATGCACCGGTGCGCGGCTGCGTTGCCGCTCGCAGTAGGTGGCCATCAGTTCGTAGAAATCGCGCCCGCGCGATTCGAAGCAGGCCTGCTGCCAGGCCGCGCCGCTACCGCCGCCGGCGATGCGCGCACCCAGCACCCCCAGGTAGCGCTCGATGTCTTCCGCGTCGATGCCGAGCTGCGCCAGCCCGCGCGCGGCGCGCGGCATCAGCTCGCCTTCAAGCAGGTCGCGTGCCGACGCTTCGCCGGCGCCGGGCCATTCCAGCCGGGCCCGCAGGCCATCGCGCGCGGCGGCATAGAAATTCCGCCGCGCCGACGCGAAGGGCAGGCCGAGCGTCTCGTCCTCCCCCTCGTGCACCAGCGCATACACCATTCCGAGGTAGGCCGCCGCGTTGGCGAGCATGTCGAGGATGCTCGGTCCCGCCGGCAGGATGCGGTGCTCGATGCGCACGTGCGGCCTGCCATCCTCATCGAATCCGAGCAGCGGCCGGTTCCAGCGCCAGATGGTGCCGTTGTGCAGGCGCAGGTGGCGAAACTCGTGCGGCCGGTCGGGAAATTCCAGCGGCAGCAGCACCGGGTACTCGCACAGGTTTTCCTCGAAGCACTCCAGCACCGAGCGCTGCAGGTAACCTTCGCCGAAGGTGACGCGGCGGCTGTCGGCATGCAGGCCGGCCAGGTCCACCGCCTGCTCGAAGAGGGGGATGCGCGTCTCCTCCCACAGGCTGCGCCCGAACAGGAAGGGGGCGTTGCCGCAGGCCGCCAGGAGCGGGCCCGATACCGCCAGCGAGGCATTGTAGAAGCGGTGCGCCAGCGCGGCCGGCGCCTGGAGATGCACCTGGAACGAGGTGGTCGCCGCCTCCAGCATGACGTCGCCGTGCTCGGCCACGAGGTGCTCGCGGCCGGCGATGTCCACGCGCAGCGGCCGCCCGCCGCGGCGGCGCAACACCTCGTGGTTGAGCGCGTGGTAGCGCTTCAGCGGCGAGATATTGTCGAGCGAGAGATCCTCGTCGCGGATGGTGGGCAGCGTGCCGATCAGCACCATGTTGGCGTCCATGGCGTGCGCCACGCGGTTGCAGTGGTCCCACAGGCGTTCCAGCTCCAGTTCGGCGCGCAGCAGCGCATCGCCGCGCAGCTGCAGTGGCACGCTGTTCAGCTCGACATTGAAGCGCGACAGCTCCGGCACCACCAGCGGATGGTTCAGCCGCGCCAGGAAAGCTTCATTGATGGAGTTCGGGAAGTAGCCATGATCGAGCAGCCAGGCTTCGATCTCGAAGCCGAAGGCATAGCCGGCGGAGGCCAGGCGCCCGGCGCCGAACTGTTCCCGCAGCAGGGCCGTTTCGGCGGCCAGCCGGGCATTGAAGCGCGCGAAATCGGCTGCCTCGAATACGCTCCTGGAGATTTCCTCGCCCATGCCCGCCATGCCGTTGACTATGCAGGCAGTCTAGCAATGGCCTGGGGCGGAAACTTGATCTGGCGCAACCTGGTCGACAGCCCATCCCGCACGCCGCCAAGTTCGCTTATCCTAGGCCGATGTTGAATGCACTGACCAGATTGTTCGGCAAGGAGGCGCCCACTGTTCCCCCCGTCGACGCGGCGCAGTGGGCGCGCGTCGAAGCCGGCCTGCCCTTCCTCGACCACCTTGCCGCCGCCGACCGCGCGCGCCTGCGCCAGATGGCGCTGGCATTCATCGCACAGAAGGAATGGCACGGCGCGCAGGGGCTGGAGCTGACGCCGGACATCCAGATTTCCATCGCCCTGCAGGCCTGCCTGCCGGTGCTCAACCTCGGCCTCGAGTCCTATCAGGGCTGGGTCGGCGTCATCGTCTATCCGGGCGACTTCGTCGTCCCGCGCAAGCTGATGTCCGAGGACGGCGTGATGCACGAGTTCGACGACCAGGTCGCCGGCGAGGCCTGGGAAGGCGGCCCGGTGCTGCTCTCCTGGTTCGACCATCCCGAGGCGGCCGACGGCATGAACGTCGTCATCCACGAGTTCGCCCACAAGCTCGACATGCTCAACGGCCCGCCCGACGGCCTGCCGCCGCTGCACGAGGGCATGAGCCGCAAGGCCTGGACCGGCGCCTTCGAGCCGGCCTACCGCGATTTCTGCGCGCGCGTCGACGACGGCGAGGAGACGTTCATCGACCCCTACGCCGCCGAGCACCCGGCCGAGTTCTTCGCCGTCACGAGCGAGGTGTTCTTCGAGGCGCCCGACCTGCTCGACGCCGAATACCCGGCCGTGTACGCGCAACTGCGGCAGTTCTACCGCCAGGATCCGCTGCGGTGAAGCGCCTGCTCGTCCTCTACCACACGCAAGGCGGCCACACCGGCGCCATGGCCGAGGCCGTGCTGCGCGGCGCGCGGCGCGCGACGGAAACCGAAACCGTGATGAAGCGCGCCGGCGAGGCGACGCTGGACGACCTGCTCGCCTGCCAGGGCCTCGTCATCGGCACGCCGGAGAATTTCGGCACCATGGCCGGCATGGTGAAGGACTTCTTCGACCGCACCTACTACCCGGCCGAGGGCAAGACGGTGGGATTGCCCTATGCCCTCTTCGTCAGCGCCGGCAACGACGGCACGGGCGCGGTGACGCAGATCGACCGCATCGCCACCGGCTACGGCTGGAAGCGCGTCGCCGAGCCGCTCGTCGCGCGCAAGGAGGTGACCGACGCCGACCTCGCCGCCTGCGAGGAGCTCGGCGAGGCGATGGC
>JAEHDO010000331.1 GCA_016880375.1 Betaproteobacteria bacterium
GACATCTTCGACGGCACGCTGTTCCGCCCGGTGCTGGAGCGCATCGAGGGCCTCCACCGCGAGGTGCTGCGCGGGCGCGTCTTCGTGGCGCTGCACATGCACGCCGGCGACGGCAATGTGCACACCAACATCCCGGTCAACTCCGACCGCTACGAGATGCTGCAGGAGGCCAATGCCGCGGTGGACCGCATCATGGCGCTGGCGAGGAACCTCGGCGGCGTCATCTCCGGCGAGCACGGCATCGGCATCACCAAGCTCGACTACCTCGATCCGGCAGAAATCGCCCCCTTCGTCGACTACAAGAACCGCATCGACCCGGAGGGCCGCTTCAACAAGGGGAAACTGCTGCCCGGCGCCAACCTGGGCAACGCCTACACGCCCAGCTTCAGCCTGCTCGGCGTCGAGTCGCTGATCCTCGAACAGTCGGAAATCGGCAACATCGCGGCCAGCGTCAAGGACTGCCTGCGCTGCGGCAAGTGCAAGCCGGTCTGCTCGACCCACGTGCCGCGCGCCAACCTGCTTTACTCGCCGCGCAACAAGATCCTCGGCACCGGCCTGCTGGTCGAGGCCTTCCTCTACGAGGAGCAGACGCGGCGCGGCGTCTCGCTCGCCCACTTCGACGAGTTCAACGACATCGCCGACCACTGCACCGTCTGCCACCGCTGCCTGAAGCCCTGCCCGGTGGACATCGACTACGGCGACGTCTCGGTGGCGATGCGCAACTTCCTGCGCGAGCAGGGCCGCAAGAAGTTCGTGCCGGCCAAGGCGGCGGCGATGGCCTTCCTCACCCTCAAGGACCCGGCGACGATCAAGCTGATGCGCAAGGGCATGATCGAGTGGGGCTACAAGGCGCAGCGCCTCGGCTACCGGCTGGCGAAATGGTCGGGCCTCGCCGGGCGCAGCACGCGCCGGCCCGAAGCCACGCTGGGCAGCCCCTCGCTGAAAACCCAGGTCATCCACTTCATCAACCGGCCGATGCCGGGCAAGCTGCCCAAGCGCACCTCGCGCGCGCTGCTCGACATCGAGGACGCCGCCATCGTGCCGGTAATCCGCGATCCGCAGAAAGTGAACGAGGACTCGGACGCCGTCTTCTACTTCCCCGGCTGCGGCTCGGAGCGGCTGTTCTCGCAGGTCGGCCTGGCGACGCAGGCCATGCTCTTCGAGCTCGGCGCGCAGACCGTGCTGCCGCCGGGCTACCTCTGCTGCGGCTACCCGCAGACGGCCGCCGGCGAGGCCGACCAGGGGCAGAAGATCACCACCGACAACCGCGTGCTCTTCCACCGCGTCGCCAACACCCTCAACTACCTCGACATCCGGACGGTGATCGTCTCCTGCGGCACCTGCATGGACCAGTTGCAGAAGTACGAATTCGGCAAGATCTTCCCCGGCTGCCGCCTGCTCGACATCCACGAATATTTATATGAGAAGGGCATCCGGCTGGAAGGCGCAAAGGGCGTCCGTTACCTTTATCACGCTCCCTGCCACGATCCCATGAAGGCGCACAACGGCACCAAGGTGGCGGCGCAGCTGCTCGGCAGCCGTGTCGACCTCAACGACCGCTGCTGCGGCGAGGCCGGCACCCTGGCGGTGGCGCGGCCCGACGTGTCCACCCAGGTGCGCTTCCGCAAGCAGGAAGAGATTGAACGCGGCATCGCGCGCTTCCCCGGCGACGATCCGGTGAAGCTCCTCACCTCCTGCCCGTCCTGCCTGCAGGGCCTGCACCGCTACGCCGACGAAATGAACACGGACGCCGACTACATCGTCGTCGAGCTGGCGAAGCACCTGCTCGGGCCGGACTGGCTGGAGAACTACGTCGCCCGCGCCAACGCCGGCGGCATCGAGCGGGTACTCCTCTAGCAACCGCAAGCGTTCCGCCGGTCATTTCAAGCCATCCAGCAATTCGGCGAACTGCTCCCGCTGGACCTTGTTCAAGCCGCCCGAAATCAGCTGAATGCCGAAGCTGCTCGCCATCACATGCGCCACGCGGCAGGGCATTTTCAGGGAAGCCGAACCCATGCTGTTGCGGAAATTGAGGGTGAACACGCCCAGTTCGCCAACTTTCGGCCCCGGCATGCCGGGGCCGAGGCTGCTCTCCATCATCGCGCCGTCGAAGGACAGGTTCGACGTGTAGCCGCCGAAGGAAGCCCCGGCATAAAGGTCGAGGGCGCAGAGCAGCCGGGCTCTTTTGCGGGAGTAGTGTCTGCGGTCGACCATGTTTTCGCCTGATGGCTGCGCTGGGGGCCAAGAGTATCTCAGGCGCCGTGGAATCTTGCGAGGCGTTTCGAACGGACCGGTCGCCACCCTCCCCTGCCCACCGCTTACAATGGCGGCATGCCCGACATCTCCCTTGCCCAGATCGCCGGCTTCCTGCTCGCTGCCGCGCTGATCACGCTTGCCCCCGGCCCCGACAATCTTTCGGTCCTGAGCCTCGGCTTGTCGCGCGGGCGCCGCGCCGGCATCGGCTTCGGCCTCGGCTGCGCGCTGGGCTGCTTCATCCACACCCTGCTCGCCACGCTCGGCGTGACCGCCCTCATCGCCGCCTCGGAAACCGCTTTCACCGCCCTCAAGCTGGCCGGCGCCGCCTACCTTTGCTGGCTCGGCTGGAAGGCGCTGCGGAGTCCGGGCGCGACGCTTTCCGCGGACGCGGAGGTCATGCGCCCCGACGACGCCATGCGCCCCTACCTGATGCGCGGCTTCGTCGCCAATGCCATCAACCCCAAGGTGGCGCTGTTCTTCCTTGCCTTCCTGCCGCAGTTCATCGAGCCGGCACGCGGCAACGCCGCCGTGCAGACGGCGCTGCTCGGCACCCTCTTCGCCGCGCAGACGGTGCTGATCTTCGGCGCGCTCGGCTGGTACGCCGGCACGGTCGGCGGCTGGCTGCGCGGCCGTCCCGCCGTCGGCCGCTGGCTCGACCGCGCCACCGGTGTGCTGTTCATCGGCCTCGGCATCCGCCTGGCGCTGGCCGAGCGGGGCTGACAAGGCGGGCGCGATGGTGCATTCTTGCGCCGTTGCCCGGAGCGATTGCGGAAATGCCGATCGCGTGCGGCGCACCATCCGGGGAGCGGAGTAGAATGAAATTATTCTTTTCGCATGACAGGGATGCCGGCCATGCCAGCCGATGATGCATGCCAGCTGTGCCGTGAAGCGGGCGGGGAGACGCTCTGGCAGGACGAGCGCTGCCGCCTGGTGCTCGTCGCCGACGCCGACTACCCCGGCTTCTGCCGGGTCGTCTGGAAGCGCCACGTGGCCGAAATGACCGACCTGGATGCCGCCGAGCGCCGCCACCTGATGTCCGTGGTGTTCGCCGCCGAGTCGGCGCTGCGCGCCGCCGCCCGGCCGCACAAGGTCAATCTCGCCAGCCTCGGCAACGTCGTGCCGCACCTGCATTGGCACGTCATTCCGCGCTGGCGCGACGACCGCCATTTCCCCAATCCGATCTGGGGCGCGGCCGTCAGGGAGGGGGCGCGACGCCCTGCCGTCGAAGGCGCCATCCTGCATGCCGCCTTCCTGCGCTCTCTGGCCGAGGAACAAGGAGGAAAATGAGCGCCATCACGTTCGACCTGCCGTCCTTGAGCACCGGCCAGCCCCCGGCCTTTGTCAATGCGCGCGGCTGCCATGACTGGCTGGCAGTGCAGCCGCTGGCCAATCCCGGCCATGCACAGGCCCTGATGCTGCGCCAGATCAACCTGCTCAACCGCTACGACATTGCACCGGGCGAGCGCCTGAAGCTCCTCGAGCTGCTGCGCGACCCGATTGCCTTCGCCCAGACGGAATCGGCACGCAAGTTCGCCGGCCGGCCGCTGCCGCTGGCGCCGGCCGAACAAGCCGGCATGGACGCCAACCGCACGCTTTGGCAGGCGCTTCAGACCGGCTATCTGCATTGCCTGCAGGCCTGCGTGGAAGGCAACGCCGAACTGCGGCCGCATGCCGCGCTCATCGCACAACGCGCCATGAGCGCCCTGCGTGCCGAACTGCTCGACATTTATCGCGCGCCCATCGATCCGCCGGCCCTGCTCTGGCAGGTGCTGCACCGCGTGTTCTCGGCAGCCGAAAGCCTCGGCGCGCTGGCCCACCCGGTAAACGATTCCCTGCAAACCGGGCATCCCGCATCGAGCGTTGCCGCCGCCTATGCGCAGACGCTGATGCTGCACCGCGCCAGTCCCTACGAGTTGTCCGGGCGCCAGCTCATGCAGGTCGAACGCTGGCTGCATCGCTGGGGCGGCAAGGTGGCCGTGCTGAAGGCGCCCCCGGCCGAGCCGCGCGTGCCGCCGCTGGTCATCGACCTGTCGGCGGCGGCGCCCGAGGCGCCGGCCGCGGCGGCTGGCAGCGAGCTGCGCTGGCTCGATCTGTCCGACCTGTCGCGCAGCGTCAAGCGGCGCATCACCCATCTGCAACGCGGCGAGTCGCCGGCCTCGCTCGGGCTCGGCGAGGATTGCGTTCAGCCCGGCTGCGAAAACCTGCTCAGGCAGCTCTACCAGCAATGGTTCAAGGGCGGTGCGGCGCGCCTGCATCCGCGCCGCGCCGGCAGCGGCAGCGGCATCTGCCGACTGGTCACGGGACTGGACGCCATCCACTACTACCTGTCCGGAAAAATCTTCCGCCAGCCGGGTCAGGGCGATGCCATGTCCAAGACGCAGGCCGACGAAATCGCCACCTTCGGCCGCGTTGCCACCCGCCACGAAGAGGACTACAGCCAGATGCAGGGCTTCCTGATCGAAGAATGGCAGGTGCTGGACGAGTCCGCCACGGGCTTTCGCCTGATGCGCCCGCTCGAACGGACCGGCGGGCGCATCGGCAGCGGCCAGATGGTGGCCATCATGCCGGAGGGCAGCCGCAGCTTCCTGCTCGCCGTGGCGCGCTGGTCGCGGCTGGTCGGCGGCGCCGGCCTGCAGGCCGGCATCCAGATCATGCCGGGCAATCCGCAGACGGTCGCCCTGCGCGGCACCGGCCTCGCCGCCATCAATGAAAAATACCGCCCGGGCTTCAAGCTGCCGGCCGTGCCGGCCCTGAAGTACCCCGAGTCGGTCATCGTGCCGGCCGGCTGGTTCCGCCCCGGCCGCGTCATCGATCTCTACGAGCAGGCCTCGCGGCAGATCCGGCTCACGCATCAGCTCGATCGCGGCAGCGATTTCGAACGCTGCACATTCGACAACCTATGAACACCGCCGCCCGCCCGTCGCTGCCCATCGACACTGCCGACGCGCGCGCGTGCGCGGCACTGATCGCCGGCCTGCCGCTGACCAATGCACACGAGGCGCACCGGCTCCTGACCACCCTGCTCGCCGGCCTGAGCCACCGGCCGCCCGCCGCCGCCGCCTATCTCGACGTCCTGGAAACGGCGCGCGCGTCGCTGGCCTTCCTGCAGGACGAAATCGCCCAGCGCTATGCCGCCAGGCCGCTGCCGCCGACCCCGGCGGAGGGGGAAGCCTTTCGCCAGGTGCTGTCGCTCTGGCAGGCCATGGCGCGCGCCTATGCCCAGGTGGCGCAACTGGGCTCGAACGACCGGCTGGTGCAGGACAGGCTGGCCCTCATCTGCCAGCGCTGCGTGCATTACGCCGGCAAGGTCATCCTCGAGTTCTTCCGCGCCCGCCGCGAGCCCTCGCCGGGCGCCTGGATCGACCTGCACGGCTACTACGCCACGGCGGAAGAGTGGGACATCGACAAGATCGCCGTGGCCGAACCCCTCAACGAGGGCAGCAAGACGCAATGCGCCGCCGATGCCTACGCGGCCGTCCTGCTCGTCGACCTGGCCAGCCCCTACAGCCGCAGCGCCCATGAATTTGCCTGGATATCGCGCTGGGCGCAGCGCTTTGCGCCGCTGGCCGCCATCCTGCCCCTCGCCGAACCGCTCGAGGCGCGCGCCTTCGGCATCGACCTCATGCACGACGCCAGCACGCGCCCGCTGGAAATGCTGCCGCGCAAGGAGTCGGTGCGCTGGTTCGATACGCGCAAGCTTTCCGCCTCCCTCCAGGAACTGCTGGCCCGGCTCAAGGCGCACGAGAGCCCCGCCGCGCTCGGACTGGGCAACGACTGTCCCGCCTCCGTCGCCGGCCGCCTGCTCCTGCAGCTCTACAAGCCCTGGTGCCTCAGCGCCACGCCGCGCCGCTTTCCGCGCCGCGGCGCCAGCGGCCTCGCCCAGGTCTGCCTGGGTTTCGAGGCGATCCACTTCCACATCGAGAGCCGCGAATTCAACCAGCCCGAGCACGTGCGCATGTATTCGCGCGGCGAGATGGAGCGCATCTGGACCTTCCGCGACCAGGTCGATCCGACCCAGCTGAGCGTGCGCGCATCGCAAGTCCAGCTCGGCTACCCGCTGGAGCACTGGTCGGTCGCGGACCAGTCCGTCTCCGGCTTCCGCCTGCAGCGCGGCGAGGCCGGCGCCCGCATCGCCCACGCCCAGCTGTTCTGCCTGAGGCCGCCCGACGGCGAGCAGTTCCTGCTGGCGCAGGTGAGCTGGCTCATGATGCTGAAGGACGACCTGTTCATCGGCATCCATGTCCTGCCGGGCATTCCGCAGGGCATCGCCGTGCGGCCGACCGGCGCCAACGTTTCCCACTCGGAGCGCTACGTGCGCGCCTTCCTGCTGCCCGCCGTGCCGGCGCTGAAGGAGGCCGCTTCCCTGGTGCTGCCGCGCGGCTGGTACCAGCCGGAGCGCGTCGTCGAGGCCTTCACCGACCGCCAGGCGCGGCTGCGCCTGGGCGAACTGCTGGGCCAGGGGCCGGACTTCGACCGCGCCACCTATACCCGCCTGTAGCCGCGGCGACAACGCGGTTATTGCCTGCCGCATCTGCGGTATCATTGCCGACTCAATTCACGCCTGGAGACTGACATGGGCGGCCTCAACAAAGACACCCCCACGCCGACTGAGATCAAGCTGCACCAGAAGTCCCGCCTGCTGGAAGTCGCGTTCACCGATGGCAGCAGCTACGAGCTGCCTTACGAGCTGCTGCGCGTCTACAGCCCCTCCGCCGAGGTGCGCGGCCACGGCCCCGGCCAGGAAACCCTGCAGGTCGGCAAGAAAGACGTCGACATCCAGCATGTCGAGCCGGTCGGCATGTACGCCATCCAGCCGACTTTCTCGGACGGCCACAGCAGCGGCATCTATTCCTGGGACTACCTCTACTGGCTCGGCGCCAGCCGCGACCGGCTCTGGCAGGAATACCTCGAGCGCATGCAGGAAGCCGGCGCCAGCCGCGAGGCCGCCGACAATCCCGCGGCGCCGAAGCAGGGCGGCTGCGGCAGCGGCGGCTGCGGCCATCATTGAGAAAGTCAGCCTGCGTGATACGGCGCCAGCATGACTGACAAGACCACCCATTTCGGTTTCAAGGAGGTCGCCGAGGGCGAGAAGGCCAGGCGCGTCGCCGGCGTCTTCGATTCCGTCGCCGACAAGTACGACGTGATGAACGACCTCATGTCGCTCGGCCTGCACCGCCTGTGGAAAGCCTTCGCCATCGAGGTCTCCGGCGTGCGCTCCGGCGACCGCGTGCTCGACGTGGCCGGCGGCACGGCCGACCTCTCGCTGGCTTTCGCCAAGCGTGTGGGCAGCAGTGGCCAGGTGTGGCTCACCGACATCAACAACGCCATGCTCGTGCGCGGCCGCGACCGCCTCATCGACCACGGCTACATGATGCCGGCGGCCCAGTGCGACGGCGAGAAGCTGCCGTTCCCGTCCGACTATTTCGATTGCGTCAGCTGCGCCTTCGGCCTGCGCAACATGACGCACAAGGAGCAGGCCCTGACCGAGATGGCGCGCGTGCTGCGTCCCGGCGGCCGCCTGCTGATCCTGGAATTCTCCAAGGTCTGGCAGCCGCTGGCGCCGGCCTACGACTTCTATTCCTTCAAGGTCCTGCCCTGGCTCGGCAGCAAGGTGGTCAACGAC
>JAEHDO010000332.1 GCA_016880375.1 Betaproteobacteria bacterium
CACCGCCGTGAGGATCTCGGCCACCGCTTGTTCGATGCTCTCGTCCTGGGCATTCTCGTACGCCAGCAGCGCGGCAAGCTGCTGGGTGAAATCCGGATCGTGGGTTGTCAGGCGCTTAATCACGGACGGCTCCCGAGAACGCGTCGATCACCGGCTGCAGCTGCTCGCGCTTCATCTTCAGCGCGGCCTGGTTCACGATCAGGCGCGAGGAGATTGGCATGATGTCCTCCACCGCCACGAGGTTGTTGGCTTTCAGCGTGTTGCCGCTGGAGACGAGGTCGACGATGGCGTCGGCGAGTCCCACCAGCGGCGCCAGCTCCATCGAGCCGTAGAGCTTGATGAGGTCGACATGCACGCCCTTGGCGGCGAAGTGCTCGCGCGCCGTCTGGATGTACTTGGTCGCCACGCGCAGGCGCGCGCCGCGCCGAACCGCGGCGGCATAGTCGAAGCCGTTCGGCACCGCCACGGCCATGCGGCAACGGGCGATCTTGAGATCCAGAGGCTGGTAGAGCCCGGCACCGCCATGCTCGATCAGCACGTCCTTGCCGGCGATGCCGAGGTCGGCGGCGCCATACTGGACATAGGTCGGCGTGTCGGAGGCACGCACGATGACCAGCCGCACATCGGCGCGGTTGGTGTCGAGGATGAGCTTGCGCGAGGTCTCCGGATCGTCGGCCGGCACGATGCCCGCCGCCGCCAGCAGCGGCAGGGTTTCCTCGAAGATGCGGCCCTTGGAGAGGGCGATGGTGATGCCGGTCACGGCAGGCTTCCAGTCGGTAAAGGTCGGATTTTAACGCAGACGAAAGTCAGTCCGCACAGCACGGCGAAAGTTCAATGCACGCGGCGAATCCTGGCGCCGAGCTGCATGAGCTTCTCCTCAATATGCTCGTAGCCGCGGTCGAGATGGTAGATGCGGTCGATCAGGGTTTCGCCCTGCGCCACCAGGCCGGCGACAACCAGGCAGGCCGAGGCGCGCAGGTCGGTGGCCATGACGCGGGCGCCATCGAGGCGCGGCACGCCCTTGACCACCGCGGTGTTGCCGCTGATTTCGATGTCGGCACCCAGCCGGCGCAGCTCCTGGGCATGCATGAAGCGGTTCTCGAAGATCGTCTCGGTCATCACCGCCGTGCCGCGAGCGACACAGTTCATGGCCATGAACTGGGCCTGCATGTCGGTGGGAAAGGCCGGATAGGGCGCCGTGCGCAGGCTCACCGCATTGAGCGGCGCCTTGGCGGAAATCTCGATGGCGTCCTCGTGGCAATCGATTTTCGCGCCGGCCTCGCGCAGCTTCTCGACCACCGCATCGAGGATGCCGCAGTGCGTGCCGTTCAGGCGCACCCGCCCGCCGGTCACTGCCGCGGCGACGAGGAAGGTGCCGGTCTCGATGCGGTCCGGCATGATGCGGTGGCGCGCACCGGACAAGCGTTCGACGCCCTCGATGCTGATGACGTCGCTGCCGGCGCCGCTCACCTTCGCCCCCATGGCATTCAGGCAGTTGGCGAGGTCCGTCACCTCCGGCTCGCGCGCGGCATTCTCGATGACCGTCACGCCGTCGGCCAGCGCCGCCGCCATCATCAGGTTCTCCGTGCCGGTGACGGTGACCAGGTCGCAGAAGATCTTCGCTCCGCGCAGCCGCTTCGCGCGGGCCAGGATGTAGCCGTGCTCGACGTGGATCTCCGCGCCCATCGCCTGCAGGCCGCGGATGTGGATGTCCACCGGGCGTGCGCCGATGGCGCAGCCGCCGGGCAGCGACACCCGCGCCTGGCCGGTGCGCGCCAGCAGCGGACCCAGCGTCAGGATGGAGGCGCGCATGGTCTTCACCATGTCGTAGGGCGCTTCGGGCTTGTTGAGGCCGCCGGCGTTGAGGACGATGCCGTTCTTCTCGTCCAGCGTGACCTCGACGCCCATCTGCACCAGCAGGCGCAGCATGGTGGACACGTCGTTCAGGTGCGGCACGTTGGACAGGTGCAGCGGCGCTTCCGTGAGCAGCGCCGCGCACAGCAGCGGCAGGGCGGCGTTCTTGGCGCCGGAAATGCTCACCTCGCCGGCGAGCGGCACGCCGCCTTCGATGAGCAGCTTATCCATTCTGCTGCCGCCATTCCTCCGGCGTCAGGGTGCGCATCGACAGGGCGTGTATTTCACCGCTTTCCATGCGCCCGCCCAGCGCCTTGTAGACCGCCTGCTGGCGCTGGATGCGATTCAGCCCTTCGAAGACGCTGCTGACGATGAGCGCTTCGAAATGTGCGCCGTCGCCGTCGACGGCGAGATGCTCGCAGGGCAGTCCCTGCGCGATGTAGCCCTGGATGTCTGCGGGAGAAACCATGTGCATTCCTTATGCGCGAAGCTTGTAGCCTATCCTGAGCAGCCACAAGGTGAAAGCGGTCAGAACGATGAAACAGGCCGCGACGACGCCCAGGCTCAGCAGCGGCGACACGTCCGACACGCCGAAGAAGCCGTAGCGGAAACCGTCGATCATGTAGAAGATCGGGTTGAAATGCGAGACCTGCTGCCAGAAGGGCGGCAGCGAATGGATCGAGTAGAACACGCCGGACAGAAACGTCAGCGGCATGATGATGAAGTTCTGGAAGGCGGCCAGCTGGTCGAACTTCTCCGCCCAGATGCCGGCGATGACGCCCAGCGCCCCCATGATGGCCCCGCCCAGCACGGCAAACACCAGGATCCAGTGCGGCGCCGCCCAGGAGAGTCCGACGAACCACAGCGTCCCCAGCAGCACGCCGAGCCCGACGACGAAGCCGCGCACGATGGCCGCCAGAACATAGGCGGCGAAGAACTGCCGGTAGGAGATCGGCGGCAGCAGCACGAAGATGATGTTGCCCGTCACCTTCGACTGGATCAGCGAGGAAGAACTGTTGGCGAAGGCGTTCTGCAGCACCGACATCATGACCAGGCCGGGTACCAGGAAGGCGGTATAGGAAACGTTGTCGTACACCTTCACATGCTGTTCCAGCACATGGGAAAAGATGAGCAGGTACAGCAGCGAGGTGAGCACCGGCGCCGCCACCGTCTGGAAGCCCACCTTCCAGAAGCGCAGCACCTCCTTGTAGAGCAGGGTCAGAAAGCCGTCCATGTCAGGCCTTGTGCATGACGCGCACGAAAACCTCCTCGAGGTCCGGCTTGCCGACTTCGATATCGTCGATCCGGCAGCCCGCTTCACGCAGGCTGCTGAGCACCGGCTCGATTTCCCAGCAGTTTTCCAGGGTAAAGACATGTTCCTCGCCCGACTCCGCCGACAGGCGCGGGCGGAG
>JAEHDO010000333.1 GCA_016880375.1 Betaproteobacteria bacterium
CGCACACCGCCGCGAAGCCGCCCAGCAGGGCGGCGTTCGGCAGCGGCCGGCCGACGTGCTTCAGCGCCAGCTCGCTGGCCGGCACGGTGCAGAGCAAATCGGGGTGGAAGCCCTCGACGAACTCGCCGATGCCCAGTTCGGCGAAGCTGCGCGTGGAGTTGATGAGGATCAGGCCTTCGGTGGTGACGCCGCTGAAGAGGTCGACCTGGTGCAGCAGCGTCGGGTCCTGGATGATCAGCGCGTCGGGTGTCATGACCGGCTCGCGCAGGCGGATCTCGCGGTCGGCGATGCGGCAGAAGGCCATCACCGGCGCGCCCATGCGCTCCGAGCCGAAGCTGGGGAAAGCCTGCGCGTGCTTGCCTTCGAGGAAGGCGGCGACGGAGAGCATTTCCGCGGCGGAAACGACGCCCTGCCCGCCGCGTCCGTGGATGCGAACCTGGAACATGTAGCCCCCTGCTTCTTGTGATGCGGCAATTATGGGCGTGGATGCGCCGCCGGGGCAACCGTGGATGTCCGCAATGCCGCTTGCCGCCCGCTTGCCGGCGGACCTAGGCCGCCCGGCGATCGCCGACCTGGCTGCCGAAAAGATTCAGGAGATCGAGCCGCGTGATGATGCCGGCCAGCCTGCCGTCGGCAGCGGTGACCGGCACGTGATTGATGCCGTGGCTGGCGAAGGTGGCGAACAGGTCGGCGACATGGGTGTCCTCGCGCAGCGCGATCACCGGCGCCGTCATGATGTCCGCCGCGGTCGACGGCGCCTGGCGCGGCGAGGTCAGCAGGCAGCGCAGGCGGCCGCGGCGGTTCCAGTTCCAGTCCGTGTTCTTGAGGAAATCCGAGATCGCCACCATGCCGACGACCCGGTCCCCGTCGTCCACCACCGGCACGCCGCGGATATTGCGCTGGCGCAGCACTTCCCAGACGGCCGACAGCGGCGTTTGCGGCGACACCGAAGTCACGTTGCGCGTCATGATGTCGCGGCAGACGACGCTGCCGAGGGTGCGCTTCTGGCGGTTCACCGTCGCCAGCAGATAGATGCGCTCGAGGTCTTCTTCCGCCACGTCGATGAAAGTGTCCATGCCCCGGAGCGCCGCGACGATATCCTCATGCTCCGGCCTGGCGGCGCGGCTCACCAGTCCGGCCGGCATGTTGGCCTCGCCGGCCGGCGGCCGCCGCATCGGGTAACGCCGGCCGGGCAGCAGGTTGTTGAGCAGCAGCGCGGCGGCCAGCAGCAGGGCGGCGTTGACGCCGACCACGAGAAACACGTAGCTCCAGCCGAGCGCATGGATCGGCTGCCCGCCGATGACGGCGAATGCGGCCGTCGCGCCGGCGGGCGGATGCAGGCAGCGCAGCCAGTGCATGGCCAGCAGGGCGAGCCCCACCGCAGCGGCAGCGGCGATGACCGCATCGGGTATGAAGCGTGCGCATAGCATGCCGATCGCCGCCGAGACGAGATGGCCGCCGAGCAGCGCCCACGGCTGCGACATCGGGCTGTGGAAGGCGGCGAACAGCAGCACCGCGGAAGAGCCCATCGACGCCACCACGAAGGAGCGGTGCTCCGGCTGCGCCAGGAGTTGGCTGGACCAGATCATCGCGGCGATCGCCGCGAAGGCGGCAAGCGCGGAAATCAGCTTTTCCCGGCCGCTGATCGCGGCCTGCTCGGGGAAAAGCATGGCAACAAGGGTTTCGGGCCGCATGGCGTCTTCCTTCAAGGAGAAAGTGCATCCTAACCGCAGCAGGCCGGAGGACTGAATAACCTGAAGGGATTAGCCCGCAAAGGACAAGGGGCTGGATGCAAGCATCCAGCCCCTTGGGTTTCCTGGTAGGCCGTGCCAGATTCGAACTGGCGACCAACGGATTAAAAGTCCGCTGCTCTACCGGCTGAGCTAACGACCCCCGAAAGAGCCGCGCATTATAGAAGCCGGCCTGCGGACTGTCAATTTTTCAGGGGCGTTACGCCTCCTGCATCATGCGCCGGTACTGGTACTTCATGGTCGCAGCGGCGCCGGCGACGATGGCGAAGAAAGTCAGGAAGGAACCCATCGCCAGCGTCGATACGCCGGTGATGGCCTGGCCGATGGTGCAGCCCATCGACAGCACGCCGCCGATGCCCATCAGCACCGCGCCGACGGCGTGGTTGAGGAAGTCGCCGCCGGAGGCGAACCACTCGAAGCGGAAACTGCCGGAGAGCAGGGCATACAGCAGGGAGCCGA
>JAEHDO010000042.1 GCA_016880375.1 Betaproteobacteria bacterium
GCTGGTGCGCCTCATCAACACCCACTCGCACTCCGACCACATCGGCGGCAACGCCTCGGTGCGCCGCGCCCACGGCTGCCGCATCCTGGTGCCCGAGGGCATGGCGCCGGCGGTGGCCGACTGGGACGAGGACGCGCTGCTGCTCTCCTCCGCGCACCAGCAGGCGGAACAATTCGAATTCGACGCCACCCTCGCCCCCGGCGACGCGCTGGAGATGGGCGGCATCCGCTGGCAGGCCCTGCACGTGCCGGGCCACGACATGCACGCGCTGGCCTACTACGCGCCGCAGGAGCGCATCCTGATTTCCGGCGACGCGCTGTGGCAGGACGGCTTCGGCGTCATGTTCGCCGAGCTGCATGGCGACCCGAGCGGCCTGCCGGCGCAGCGGCGCACGCTGGAGATGTTGCGCGAGCTCGATGTCGGCGTCGTCATCCCCGGCCACGGCGCGCCCTTCGCCGATTACGAAGCCGCCGTGGCGCGGGCGCTCGCCCGCCTCGCCGCCTTCGAGCAGAGCCCCGAGCGCATGGCCAAGAGCGCCATGAAGGCGCTGTTCACCTTCACCCTGCTGGAGAAGCGGCGCATGAAGCGCGCCGAGATCGGCGACTATTTCGGCCAGGTCGCCATCTTCCGCGACGTCTCGAAGCGCTTCTTCAACCGCGATCCGGCCGCCGTCGCCGCCCAGGTGATCGACGAACTGCTCAAGGCCGGCGTGCTGATGGAGCAGGATGGCGACCTCGTCTCGCGCGGCCACCAGGCGATGACGGCTGTCTCGAAGGGCAGGGCGCCGGGCAGCAGCACCGAGGCGTGGGCCGCCGGCGCCAGGCGGAAGGCGGCATACACGGCGGTGGCGTAGCCGATGCCGCCGAAGAACGAGAACAGCGCGATCACCTTGAGGGGCGGCAGCGCCACGCGCGGCAGGAAAAACACGGCGACCAGCGCGCCGACGCCGAAGCGCAGCGCCGTGACGTCCCAGCCGGTGAGCACGCCCTTGCCGCCGTGGCGGCTGACGAGGATGAAGCCGGTCCAGATGCAGAGGGTGGCGAGCACCGCCATCCAGCCGGCGCGGGTGGGTCCCGTCGGCGGGTTCATCGAGCGGTCAGCTGCCGCGCGCGACGATGTCGCCGTCCTGCTCCGCCAGCACGCCGGCCTTGAGCAGCTCGTCGATCACCTGGGCGGCGACGTCGGCCGGCTCGCGCCGGAAGAAGTTCCGCGAGACGTCGCGGAAGATGGCGACCTGGCCGAAGTAGTCGCCGATGCCGGCGCGCGGCATGCGCCGCTTCTCCAGCAGGGTGAAGGTGAACAGCGCCTTCATGGCGCTCTTCGCCATGCGCTCGGGGCTCTGCTCGAAGGCGGCGAGGCGCGCGAGTGCCCGCGTCACCGCCGCCTGGTAATCGGCGAAGGGCGCGCCGTGGCCGGGGATGACGACGCGCACGTCGAGCTCGCGCAGCCGCTCCAGCGTGCGACGCTGCGCCGGCAATCCGCTTGAGTCGCCGTGCAGCTCGGCGAACATCACGCCGAAGCCGTCCTGCCACAGCGCGTCGCCGGAAATGAGTATTTTCTCCGCCGGCGCGTAATAGGCCAGCGCGTGCATGTCGTGGCCGGGAACGTGGATCGCCTGCCATGCGATGCCGCCCATCTCCACCGTATCGCCGGGCGCAATCGTCGCGTCGAATTCGAAGGGCTCGGCCTGCTGGTGGGCGGTGGAGAGCAGCAGCGCGTCCTCGTCCCAGTCGGCCACCGCCGGCGCCATGCCCTCGGGCACGAGGATGCGGCAGCCGTGGGCGCGGCGCACCGAGGCGTTGCCGCCGATGTGGTCGGAGTGCGAGTGGGTGTTGATGAGGCGCACCAGCCTGCGCCCTTCCAGCGCATGTTCCAGCAGCGCCAGCGTCTGGCCGGCGTGGGTGACGTAGCCGGAGTCGACGAGCGTCGCCTCCATCC
>JAEHDO010000334.1 GCA_016880375.1 Betaproteobacteria bacterium
CTGCTTCGGCACCAGGTCGCCGTAGCCCACGGTCAGGCCGGTGACGAAGGCGAAGTAGATGCCCTCGAAGAAACGCCAGCCCTCGAGGTGCCCGATGATCAGCCCGAGGCCGACCATGAGGCCGAGCAGCAGCGAGAACACCGGCCAGACGAGGGGGAGCATCCTGAGCAGCTCGCGGTTGAACCGCTGTCGCAATTGTCGGGCCGGGGTCATGGTTGCGCTCGATTGTATAGGCCGCGGCAGCGGATTCAAAGCCTGCGCACCCTGTCTGCGGATGTTGCGGCCGAAAGTCAGTCCCGCCGGCTCGGCGGCGGCGTCGATCAAAGCGACGCGACGACCTTCTGCTCCTGCACGCCGAGTCCGTCGATGCCGAGGCGCAGCATGTCGCCGGCCTTGAGGTAGCGCGGCGGCTTCATGCCGAGGCCGACGCCGGGCGGGGTGCCGGTGACGATGACGTCGCCCGGCAGCAGCGTCATGAAGCGGCTGATGTAGGCGACCAGCTCGGCGCAGCCGAAGACCATGTTCGAGGTGTTGCCGTCCTGCACGCGCTGCCCGTTCAGTTCCAGCCAGAGATGCAGGTCCTGCGGGTCGGCCACTTCGTCGGCGGTGACCAGCCATGGCCCGAGCGGGCCGAAGGTGTCGCAGCCCTTGCCCTTGTCCCATTGCGTGCCGCGCTCGAGCTGGTATTCGCGCTCGGAGAGGTCATTGGCGACGCAGTAGCCGGCGACGTGGTCGAGCGCCTTGTCGACGGCGATATGGCGCGCGACCGAACCGATGACAATGGCCAGTTCGACTTCCCAGTCGGTCTTGACCGAGCCGGGCGGCAGCAGGATCGGGTCGCTCGGCCCGCCGATGCAGGTAGTGGCCTTCATGAAGAGGATCGGTTCGGCCGGGATCGGCATGCCGGCCTCCTTGGCGTGGTCGCGGTAGTTGAGGCCGACGCCGACGATCTTGGAAATGCCGGTGAACGGCACGCCGAGGCGCGGATTTCCCCTGACGCGCGGCAGCGATTCCGGCGCGATGCTGCGCAGGCCGTTGAGCCCCGGCGGCGAGAGGGTGAGCGGGTCGATGGTCTCGATGGCGACCGAGAGGTCGCGCAGCCTGCCCTCGCCGTCGATGAGGCCGGGCTTTTCGCGGCCGTCCGTGCCGTAGCGTACGAGTTTCATCGTGCTTTCCTCGGGAGTTACCAGTAGGTTTCCATGCTGATCTGCCCCGGTTCCTTGCGCTTGTGTTTCCTGAAGCCGCGCGCGGCGAGCGCGGCGCTGGCGTCTTCCACCATCGCCGGGTTGCCGCAAAGCATGACATGGGCAAGCGTGGCATCGAGGGCCAGCCCGGCGCGCGCTTCGAGGCGGCCGTCGCCGATCGCCTGCGGGATGCGGCCGGCGAGCGCGTAGTCGGCAGCCTCGCGGCTGAGGAAGGGGATGTAGGCGAAGCGCTTCGGCTCGGCGCCGGCGATGCGCGCGATGGTGCGGCGGTAGGCGAGTTCGTCAGCCGTGCGCACCGCGTGCACCAGCACGACGCGCTGGAAGCGCTGCCACGGCCCGGGCGTTTTCAGGATGGAGAGAAAGGGACCGAGGCCGGTGCCGGTCGATACCAGCCAGAGATGGATCGACGGCGGCACCTCGTCGAGGACGAGGAAGCCGTTGGGCTTGGGCGCCACGCGGACGATGTCCCCGGCCTGCAGCGCCGCCAGCCGCGGCGAGAGCGGGCCTTCCGGGACCGTCGAGAAATAGAATTCGAGAACGGATTCTCCCGGTGCGCTGACGATGGAATAGGGGCGGCCGACGATCTCGCCGTTGATGTCGAGGCCGAGTTTGGTGAACTGGCCGGCACGGAAGGCCTCGATGCCCGCTTCGATGCGCAGGGAGTGCAGGCGACCGGTCCAGTCGATGCGCTCCACCACGCGGCCGTCTACCCACTGCGCCATCGCTGCCTCCGTTCCATCGCCCTCTCCCGCTGGCGGGAGAGGGCCGGGGAGAGGGAACTAATGTGGACTTACTTGTCCGGCTCGGATTTCGGCAATCCGCCCAGCAGCGCCGGGACGGCGCGCTTCGGCCGGTGGTGCGAGCGCTTCGGCTCAGGCGCCGCCGTGTCCTGGGCACTGACTCTTGACTCGTAAGGCTTGCTCGGATCGAAATCCAGCTTGGGCAGTTTCGGCTTGGCCGGCTCGATGCGGCGGGGTTCGCGCGGCTCACGCTTGTGGTCATCGCGGGGCTCGCGGCGCGGGGCGGCGGGTTTGTTCCGGCCGCCCTCGCTTCTTTCGGGGCGGCTTGCACCACCGCGGCCGCGGCGGCCCTTTTCCATCGGCTCGGAGAATGCCGCTCCCGCTTCGAAGCCGGGGACGGCGACCTGCTCGATCGGCCGCTTGATGAGCTTCTCGATCTCGGCCAGCTTGCCGCGCTCCTCGGCGCAGACCAGCGAGGTCGCGTCGCCCTCCTTGCCGGCGCGGCCGGTGCGGCCGATGCGGTGGATGTAGTCCTCCGGCACGTGCGGCAGCTCGAAGTTGATGACGTGCGGCAGGTCGTCGATGTCGAGGCCGCGCGCGGCGACGTCGGTGGCGACCAGCACGCGGGCCTTGCCGCTCTTGAAGGCTTCCAGCGCCTCGCTGCGCTGCTGCTGGCTCTTGTCGCCGTGGATCGCCGTGGCTTCGATGCCCTGTTTTTCGAGATAGACCGCCAGGCGGCTGGCGCCGAACTTGGTGCCGACGAAGACCAGCACCTGTTTCAGGCTGCTGGTCTTCAGGATGTGCGCGAGCAGTTGTCGCTTGTGGTCCTGATCGACGAGGTGCATGCGGTGCGTCACGGTCTCGGTGACGGCGTTGCGGCGCGCCACCTCGATCAGCACCGGCGCCTTCAGCATGGAGTCGGCGAGCTTCTTGATCTCCTCGGAGAAGGTGGCGGAGAAGAGCAGGCTCTGGCGCTCCTTCGGCAGCATGGCGAGGATGCGCTTGATGTCGGGGATGAAACCCATGTCGAGCATGCGGTCGGCTTCGTCCAGCACCAGCACTTCGACGCTGTTGAAGTTGACGCTCTTCTGCTGCACATGGTCGAGCAGGCGGCCCGGCGTGGCGACGACGATCTCGACGCCCTTTCTCAGCGCCTCGGTCTGCGGCTTGATGTCCACGCCGCCATAGACGACGAGATCGCGCAGCGGGATGTGCTTGCCGTAGGTCTGCACGCTTTCGTGCACCTGCATGGCGAGTTCCCGCGTCGGCGTGAGGATCAGTGCGCGCACCGGGTGGCGCGCCGGCGACGGGCTGGTGCTGGCGTGGCGGGCGAGGCGCTGCAGCAGCGGCAGGACGAAGCCGGCAGTCTTGCCGGTGCCGGTCTGGGCGCCGCCCATGACGTCCTTTCCGGCAAGCACGACGGGAATGGCCTGGGCCTGGATGGGGGTGGGCTCGGTGTAGCCGGCTTCGGCCACGGCCTTGAGCAGTTCGGGCAGCAGCCCGAGTTCTTCGAAAGTCATAACGATTCCTGATTCGGCCTGCGCTTTTCGGCGTACCGGTTCAGGACACGAGTGTTTTGGTTGATAGTTGGGTCGGAATCGACCGGACAGGTCTGCGGGCGCTAACCGGCGGAACGGCAGACCGCGGTCATTATAGCCCAAACAGCCGGGAAGGCCGGCTCAAGACTGTTTCGCCGACAGCGGCAGGGTGAAGTGGAAGGTGGCGCCGGCTTCCGGCGCGGCCTCCGCCCAGACGCGACCGCCGTGGCGCTCGATGATGCGCTTGACGATGGCCAGGCCGACGCCGGTGCCGGGGAATTCGCTCTCCTGGTGCACCCGCTGGAAGAGGTTGAACAGCTTGCCGGCATAGGCCATGTCGAAGCCGGCGCCGTTGTCGCGAACGAAGCAGTGGGCCATGCCGTTTTCGACGCTGGCGCCGATCTCGATGACCGGCTGCGTGCGCTGGGCGGAAAACTTGAGGGCGTTGGCGACCAGGTTGGCGAGCGCCTGGCGCAGCATGATGGCGTCGCCCACGACCGGCGGCAGCGGCGCGATGTCGATGCGCGCGGCAGGGTGGTGCTCGGCCTGTTCGCGGACGATGTCGCGCGCCAGCACGTCGAGGTCGACTGCCGCGCGCTTCAGCGCTTCGCGGCCGGTGCGCGAGTATTCCAGGATGTCGTCGATGAGTTCCCCCATCTTCTCGGCATTGTGGGCGATGCGGTCGAACATGCGCTGCTGTTCGGCATCCAGTTTGTCGCCCTGCGACTCCTTCAGCAGGTGCGCATAACCGTTCAAGGCGCGCAGCGGCGCGCGCAGGTCGTGCGAGACGGAGTAGGAGAAGGCCTCGAGCTCGCGCAGGGCTCGCGTCAGCTCATCCGTCCTCGCCGCGACACGCCGCTCCAGTTCGACATTCATGTTTTCGACGGAGATCGTCCATGCGCGTTGCTGGCTGGCATGCAGGCGGCGCCGGCGATGGGCGAGGCCGATGCCGGCCAGGCCGGCGATCCAGATGGCGCCATGGCTGAGCGCCGCCACGCGCAGCTCCATGTTATTAATTTCATGGTACGGGGCGAGCGGCACGCTGGTCGTGATGGCGCCGGCGATCTGGCCGTCACGGAAATCGGGATGGCAGGCCAGGCAGGGCGGAGCGGCGAAGAAGGGCCGCAGGGCGCGCATCTGCCCGCCCTGCGGCGTGTCGACGATCTCGTAGCGGTCGTTGCCGCCGGTCAGGGCATCAAGCCCGCTGCGCTCCCAGTCGTCGGCGGCGTTGACCGGATTGAGCGGAGTGAGGGAAACGACGCGCGAGCGGCCGCGCATCGGATCGGGCTGGTGC
>JAEHDO010000335.1 GCA_016880375.1 Betaproteobacteria bacterium
CAGGCTGGCGAACAGGGCCAGCAGGGCAAGAAGTTTCAGGCGCATGACAGTCTCCTTGGGTTTTGTAGTTCGGTGAAAGCAATATTAGGGGGATTGCGGGATTGTCAGTCCGGCTACCTGACGTCCGGCTCGAAGAACACCCATTTCGCCGCGGGAAATTGCTCCTGCATGCGCGCCTCGACGGCATTGATGCGCCCGACCAGCTGCGCGCCGCTGATGCGCTCGGCGTCGGCCATGCGCGCCTTGACGGCGATCACCAGCTTGTCGCCCCAGGCCAGGGTGATGACGTTGAACACCTCGCCCACCTCGGGCTGGGCGGCGACGAAGCGGCCGATCTCCTCACGCAACTCGGGCGCGGCGGACTCGCCGACGATCAGCCCCTTTACCTCAACCATCACCATGATGGCAATGACCATCAGCACCATCCCGACGCTGATCGTGCCGAACGCATCCCACAGCGGATTGCCGGTCAGCAATGCGGCGGCGACAGCGAGGAAGGCCAAAGTCAGCCCCGCCAGGGCGGCGATGTCCTCGCCCGCCACCACCATCAGTTCGGATTCGCGCGTCTCGCGGAACCAGCGCAGGAAGGGCTTGCCGCGCGCCATCTTGCGGATCTCGCGCATCGCCCCGGCGAGCGAGAAGGCCTCGAGCACCACCGCGACGCCGAGCACCAACAGCGCCACCAGGCCGTTTTCGATCGGATGCGGATGGCGCAGGCGTTCGACGCCCTCGTAGACGGAAAAGGCGCCTCCCATGAAGAACAGCAGCAGCGCGACGATCATCGACCAGAAGTAGGTGACGCGGTGGTGGCCGAGGGGATGGTCGGCGCTTTCGGGGCGCTTCGCCTCCTTCATGCCGAGCAGGAGCAGCAGCTGGTTCACGCAATCCGCCGTCGAGTGAATCGCCTCGGCCAGCATGGAGCCGGAGTTCGTCCACCAGGCGGCGCCGAACTTCGACACGGCGATGCCGAAGTTGGCGCCGAGCGCATACAGGATGGCCCGCACCGAGCCTTCGCTACCCGCCGACATCGTTCAATCCTTGCATGGTGCGCTGCGCGAAGCAGAGGTCTTCCCAGGCCTTGGCCTTGTCCGGCAGGTTGCGCAGCAGGTAGGCCGGGTGGTAGGTGACGATGAGCGGAATGCCGTGGCAGTCGAACAGGCGGCCGCGCGAGGCGCCGACCTTGACCTCGGTGTTGAGCAGCGTCTCCGCCGCCGGCTTCCCCAGCGCGACGATGAGCTTCGGCCGGATCAGCGCGATCTGGCGCTGCAGGTAGGGGAAGCAGGCAGCCGTTTCTTCAGTTTCCGGAGTCCGGTTGCCGGGCGGGCGGCACTTCACGACATTGCCGATATAAACCTTCCTGCCGCGCTGCAGGCCAATGGCCGCCAGCATGGCGTCGAGCAGCTTGCCGGCCTGGCCGACAAACGGCTCGCCGCGCTCGTCCTCCTCGGCCCCCGGCCCCTCGCCGACGAAAAGCCAGTCGGCCTCGACGTCGCCGACGCCGAGCACCGCCTGCTTGCGCTGCTCGCACAGGCGGCAATCGCGGCAGGCCGC
>JAEHDO010000336.1 GCA_016880375.1 Betaproteobacteria bacterium
GAGCCGCTCAAGCCGGCCTGAGCCGGTGCGGCAGCATGAGAATGGCGTCCCGGTTGCTCCAGGAAAATACGGTTCGTGCGGCTTCCCGCCAGGGCAGCCAGGCGTAGCCGAGGTGCTCGCCGGGGGCGACGGTGACAGGACCCGGCACCGGCATCAGCAGACTGAAGACGTGCTCGACGTTTTCGGTGACGCCGGGCGGATAGCGGTGTCGCCATTCAGGAAATATTTCATAGCGATTGGTGAGGCCCCAATCGACCAGAACCTTCGTATCGGTTGATATTCCCGTCTCCTCCGCGACTTCGCGAACCGCCGTTTGCGCGAGGCGTTCGTCACCCTCCTGGCTACCGGTAACCGACTGCCAGAATCCCGGGTGGGCGGCGCGCTCGAGCAGCAGCACCTCGAGGCCGGGGGTATGGATCAGGACAAGGACGGAAACCGGCTTTTTCAATCGAGCCCCGGAAGATCTGCGATGCCGTTGGCGTGTAGGTCCACCAGCACCCAGAACGGCACGCGCTCACCGCGCCAGGCTTCGGCCGCGGCAGCGAGAATCTGCAGCATCGTGGCGAAATCCCCGCCTTGGCTGGCGCGAAAAGCGTCGCTGTGCTCCAGCAGGAGCAGGTAGCCATCCGCCGGCAGCCAGGACAGGTCGCCGAGGCAGTCGGCCAGCGCGTCCCAGTTGTGGCCGAACCATTCTGGAAACTCGAGAGCGGCCGCCAGTCGTTCGAAAAGTGAAACCTTGTCGCGGACCACGGAAAGATCGATGCGGATGACGGCAAAGCCGGATTTTTCGGCCGCGGCCAGTAGCTTGGCCATGCCTTTCAGGGGGATGTGGTAGACGCCGTTGCGGCCAATGTCGCGGAGGAGTGTGGTGTAACGCTCTCGGCTCATTCGCGTATCTTCCGGAAGCTGCGATAGTGGTCGTCGGTGTAATAGTACTCGCCCGAAGTCCGTACATTACCCGTGCTGCCCTGTCCGGCGACGATGCGGCGTGCGCCGCGGTCGCGGGCGCCGGGCGTGGGAACAGTGTATTCGAGGTAATAGCCACGCGGCCGGTCCGGCAGCAGGCGTTCGAAGTTGCCGAATACCGATCCGTCCTTGCGGTAAGGGAAAGGTCCGCCACGCTTGACAAGCGTCAGCGTATCGCGCGCCTCGGCCGGTAGCTCGGCCGCTTGCACGCCAGGCATCGCGCCTGCAGTACGCGATTCGCAGGCCGGCGCTGCGAACGCCACCAGCAGCAGGAAAAGCAGGCGCAGCATCACGGCACCGCGGTGCTTAACCTATCGCAGGCTTGGCGGCTTCGCTCTGGCGCAGGCGGATGTGTAGTTCGCGCAGCTGCTTCTCGTCGACGGGTCCGGGCGCGTTGGTGAGCAGGCACTGGGCGCGCTGGGTCTTGGGGAAAGCGATCACGTCGCGAATCGATTCGGCGCCGGTCATCATGGTGACGATGCGGTCAAGGCCGAAGGCCAGTCCACCGTGCGGCGGTGCGCCGTACTTGAGGGCGTCGAGCAGGAAACCGAACTTCTGCTCGGCCTCCTCGGCGCCGATGGCGAGCGCGCGGAACACCTTCGACTGGACTTCCTCGCGGTGGATACGCACGGAGCCGCCACCGATCTCCCAGCCGTTCAGGGCCAGGTCGTAGGCCTTGGCCAGGCACTTGCCGGGATCGCTGTCGATGAACGCCTCATGGCCGTCCTTGGGCGAGGTAAAGGGATGATGCAGGGCCACCCAGCGCTTGTCTTCCTCGTCGTATTCGAACATCGGGAAATCGACGACCCACAGCGGCCGCCAGCCGCTTTCCAGATAGCCGCCCGCTACGCCTTTCTCGTGACCGATCTTGACGCGCAACGCCCCCAGGGCGTCGTTCACGATCTTGGCGCGGTCGGCGCCGAAGAACACCAGGTCGCCATCCACGGCACCGGTGCGCTCGATGATTTGCGTGACGATGTCCGCTGGCAGGAACTTCAGGATCGGCGATTGCAGGCCTTCGATGCCTTTCGCCTTTTCGTTCACCTTGATGTAGGCGAGGCCCTTGGCGCCATAGATGGCGACGAAGGCAGTGTAGTCGTCGATTTCCTTGCGTGTGAAGCTGCCGCCGCCGGGGATGCGCAGGGCCGCCACGCGCCCATCGGTCAGTTCGGCCGCCGCGCGGAAGACCTTGAAGTCCACCGTCTTCATGAGGTTGGTGAGTTCCGTAAACTCGAGCTTGACGCGCAGGTCCGGCTTGTCCGAGCCGTAGCGCGCCATCGCCTCGTCATGGCCAAGGCGCGGGAAGGGATTCGGCAGGTCGACGTTCAGGGTTTCCTTGAACACGGTGCGGATCAGTTCTTCCATGATGGCCGTGATCTCGGTCTCGGTGAGGAAGGACGTCTCGATATCGACCTGGGTGAATTCGGGCTGGCGGTCGGCGCGCAGATCCTCGTCGCGGAAGCACTTGGTGATCTGGTAGTAGCGGTCGAAGCCGGCCACCATGAGCATCTGCTTGAACAGCTGCGGCGATTGCGGCAGGGCGAAGAACTGGCCGGCGTGCACACGGGAGGGCACGAGGTAGTCGCGCGCGCCCTCGGGCGTGGATTTGGTCAGCATCGGCGTTTCAATGTCGATGAAGCCCTGCGCATCGAGGAAGCGGCGGAAGGCCATCGCCACTTTGTAGCGCAGCATCATGTTCTTCTGCATCTGCGGGCGGCGCAGATCGATGACGCGGTGCATCAGGCGCACGTTTTCCGACAGGTTGTCCTCGTCGAGTTGGAAGGGGGGCGTGGCGGCCTGGTTGAGAATCTCGATGTCCTGCGCCAGCACCTCGATTTCGCCGCTGGTCAGGTTGGGATTGGCCGTTCCCTCCGGGCGGCGGCGCACCAGGCCGGTGATCTTCAGCACGAACTCGTTGCGGATGCGCTCGGCGGTGGCAAAAGTGTCCTTGCGGTCGGGGTCGCAGACCACCTGGACCAGGCCTTCGCGGTCGCGCAGGTCTATGAAGATGACGCCGCCGTGGTCGCGGCGGCGCTGCGCCCAGCCGCACAGGGTGACGGTTTGGTCGAGGTGGGCGGCGTTGACGAGGCCGCAATAGTGAGTACGCATTTCAAATTGACCAGGAAAATTCCGCGAAGGCGGCGTGTTATTGATTCTGTGCCCGTCCGGCAGGGTTGCGCATGGGCGGTGCCACCACCCCCATCGAAATGATGTATTTCAAGGCCTCGTCGACGCTCATGTCGAGTTCGATGACATCCTTGCGCGGCAGCATGAGGAAGAAGCCCGAAGTGGGGTTGGGGGTGGTCGGCACATAGATGCTGACGTATTCCCCATCCAGGTAGTTGACGACGTCGCCGCCCGGCTGACCGGTCTGGAAGGCGATGGTCCAGATGCCTTCGCGCGGATATTGCACCAGAAGCGCCTTGCGGAAGGCTTCGCCGCTTGAGGAAAACAACGTATCCGAAACCTGCTTGACGCTGTAATACACAGATTTGACGACCGGGATGCGTGACAGCACGCCTTCCCAGAAGCGCAGCAACCGCTGGCCGATGATATTGGCGGTAACCAGTCCTGTCAGAAATACGACCAGCAGGGTGGCGATCACGCCGATGCCCGGAATATAGACGCCGAGCAGTTGCTCCGGACGAATTGCTTCGGGCAGCAGCAAGAGCGTCTGGTCCATGGTCCTGACGATGAGCGCCAGCACCCAGGCGGTAATCGCCAAGGGAACCCAGATCAAGAGGCCGGTGATGAAGTATTTTTTCATGCC
>JAEHDO010000337.1 GCA_016880375.1 Betaproteobacteria bacterium
TCCTCGACACGGAAACTTGAGCAAGAAAAACGGCAGCCGAGGCTGCCGTTTCAGTATCATCCTGCCGGGGGCCGTTAGCTCAGTCGGTTAGAGCAGGGGACTCATAATCCCTTGGTCGTTGGTTCGAATCCAACACGGCCCACCATGCATTTCCGCGAGGTGCTGCGCGACCTCGCTGGGCCAAGGGCTTCGCTATGGAAGCAGTCCCATAATCCCTTGGTCGTTGGTTCGAGTCCAACACGGCCCACCAACCAACTCACAGGCTTAAGAGTCGCCTCTCGAAGTGACTTTCTCCCGGCCGTGTGCAAAACGTGAAATCACCAACACGTTCTCACCCAGACCGAATCGCCTGTCGGCGCGGACCGCACGGCATCAGCGGCGTCAAAAATACTGGACATTTCCGCATTTCATCCAGCAAAATGATTTTTGAAATGTTAGCCTGTACTTTGATTGAATCCTTGCAGCCCCGCTAGACATTGCTTGGCTTGAAACGGCCGAATTCGACCCTGCTCAAGGCGGGCAAGGCCTGACCATCGGTTTTTTTGCTGACAGGAGCGCAGATGTTGAAGGGAAAAGTGGCGGTAGTCACCGGTTCGACCAGCGGCATAGGGCTGGGCATCGCGCGTGCGCTTGCTTCGGCCGGAGCGGACATCCTGCTCAACGGTTTCGGTCCGCGAGAACAAATCGATGCCTTGTGCGGCGACCTGGTTAAGGAGGGCGTCAGGGCCGTCTACAACCCGGCCGACATGTCCAGGGCCGATGACATCGAGGCCATGATCGCATTCGCCACGCGCGAACTGGGCCGGGTCGATATCGTTGTCAACAACGCCGGCATTCAGCACACGGCGCCGGTGGAGGAGTTTCCGGTCGATCGCTGGGATGCAATCATCGCAATCAATCTTTCCGCCGCCTTCCATGTGATCCGGGCGGCGCTGCCGCAAATGAAAGCACGTGGCTGGGGCCGCATCATCAATATCTCCTCGGTTCATGGACTGGTCGCCTCGTCCAACAAGGCTGCCTACGTTGCCGCCAAGCACGGGCTCATCGGCCTCACCAAGGTGGTGGCGCTGGAGACGGCGACCAGCGGCGTGACCTGCAACGCCATCTGTCCCGGCTGGGTGCTGACCCCGCTGGTGCAAAAGCAGATCGACGACATGGCGGCGCGCGACAAGCTGACGGCCGAGCAGGCGCGTGCGCGACTGCTCGGCGAAAAGCAGCCCTCGCAGGCGTTCGCAACGCCCGAGCAGCTCGGCCAGATGGCGGTGTTTCTTTGCTCGGATGCCGCCTCGCAGATCCGCGGAGCAGCCCTGCCGATGGACGGCGCCTGGCTGGCGCAATAGCAGCGGGCCGCTGACAACCGACTGGAGCCAGCATGCAGACGATTCAAATCAGCGAGGCGGTGGCGAAGATCCCCGACGGGGCAAGCCTGATGATCGGCGGCTTCATGGCCGTCGGTTCGCCGGGACGCATCATCGACGAGCTGGTGCGGCAGGGCAAGCGGGGTCTGACTGTGATCGCAAACGATACGGCGATGCCCGGCGTAGGCATCGGCAAACTGATTCACGCCCGTCTCGTGAGCAAGGCGATCGTGAGCCACATCGGCCTCAATCCCGAAACCCAGCAGCAGATGATCGCGGGTGAGCTGCAGGTGGAGCTCGTGCCGCAGGGTACCCTGATTGAGCGCATCCGTGCCGGCGGGTACGGGCTAGGGGGCATCCTTACCGCTACCGGAGTGGGAACCCTGGTCGAGGAAGGAAAGCAGAAGGTGACGGTGGGCGGCAAGGACTATCTGGTCGAACCCGCACTGCATGCGGATTTTGCGCTGGTGAATGCATTCCTGGCCGACTACCTTGGCAACCTTGCCTACGCGCTCACTGCCCGCAATTTCAATCCGGTCATCGCGATGGCTGCCGACACGGTGATCGTGGACGCCGACAACATCGTGCCGGTGGGGGTCATCTCCCCCGATCATGTCATGACGCCAAGCTCAATCGTCGACTATCTCATTGCCCAGGAGTAATTCGCGTGGATGCCCAGACCGTCATTGCCAAACGCATCGCGCTCGAACTGCGCGATGGCATGCTCGTGAACCTCGGCATCGGCATTCCCACCCAGGTCGCGAATTTCGTGCCCCCTGGCATTCGCGTCTTCTTCCAGTCCGAAAACGGCCTGATCGGCACCGGCGCCGTGCCGGACGAGGGGATGCATCATCGCTTGCTGACCGATGCCGGCGGCCGGCCCGTGACGGCACTGCCCGGCGCCTGCACCTTCGACAGCGCCATGTCGTTCGGCCTGATTCGCGGTGGCCACCTCGACATGACCGTGCTCGGCGGTTTGCAGGTCGACAGCAGCGGCAAGCTCGCCAACTGGACGATCCCGGGCAAGATGGTCCCGGGCATGGGCGGCGCCATGGATCTGGCTTCCGGTGCGAAGCGCGTGGTGATCGCGATGCAGCACACCGCCAAGGGCAAGTCGAAGCTCGTCAAGCAATGCACGCTGCCGCTCACCACGGCCCGCCCGATCGATCTGCTTGTCACCGAGCTGGCCGTCGTGGCGTTTCCGGAAGGCCGAGCCACGTTGCTGGAAACCGCGCCCGGCGTGTCGGTTGAACAGGTCGTCGCCGCGACGGAAGCGGCGCTGGTGATTCCTGATCGTGTGGCGGTAATGAATATCCAGTAGGGCGTCCCGGGAAAGCGTATCCCTGCGGCCGTCGCGGCGCGACAAGAACGAAAGGACAAGGGTGGGATGCCTCGCGTAAAAGTCGGGAACCTGCAGATCAACTACACCGAGCATGGCGCGGGCAATAACGTTGTGCTCGCAGTGCATGGCAACCTTGGCTGCGCCGATTGGCTGGACCTGGTGCTGCCGCTTCTGCCGCAGACGATCCGTGTCATCGCTGCCGAATGGCGCGGCTGCGGCGACTCCGACAAGCCGGAACCCGCGCAAGACTACTCCAACTACTCGATGGAGACGCATGCGCTCGACATGCTCGGCCTGGTCGATGCGCTCGGCATCGACCGCTGCCATCTCTATGGACACTCGACCGGGGGCATCATCTGCTCGCACATGCTCTCGCTGCAGCCGGGACGCTTCAGCAAGGTGCTGTTGCTCGACCCGGTAACGCCGCTCGGCCTTCAGCTCGCGCCCGGACAGATCGGCGTACTCTCCCAGATGAAATCCGATCCCGATGTCGCCTTCGCCGGCCTGGCCAGCGCAGCGCCGACGCTGTTTCGGCCCGAGTCGCTGGTTGCAGGCCAAATGCCGCAGTTTGCGGACACCACAACAGAGCTGCAGCGGGGCCTGTTCCGGCACCTGGTGGATCGCACGCGCGTACTTTCGGACGGAATATGGTTCGGCACGCCGCATAATCTTGCACTCGAATGGGACTCGAGGGCGCTCGCCGCAAAGATGCCGGCAATGGCCCACGAACATCTGGTGCTATATGGCAAACTTGATTACTGGATACCGCGCGACCACATCGATGAAATGGCCAGGACACTGCCCAATTGCCGGCTTGAAGTTTTTCCATACGTCGGGCATTCGATGAGCCTCGAAGTGCCGCTGCTGTTCGCTCGCGTGTTCAGCGACTATTTCTCGGCAGGCTAGTGCCGTCGTCAGCAATGGCGCCAACTGGCAAGGGGGAGGACTGGAAAATGAAACCAAGGAGGACTGGAAAGTGAAACAGCAATCGATCCCGCTAAAATTCTGGAACGGGCTGGCATTGCTGGCCCTTCTGCTCGCCGCCGGACCTGCGCTGGCGCAACAGCCCCTGACCCCGCGCTCGGTGGTAGCCGGACTGGACAAGCTGAAACAGACCTATGAAGTGAAGAACTTCCGCATCGGCGGCAAGTACGATCTCGCCAATCCGAAGTCCTGGGAGAACGGCGCCGAAGGCGGCACCACCCTCGAATCGCTCGGCGCCGCACCGGCACGCACGGCTTACATCGCCGTCGGCACGCCGAAGCGCAACGCCAAGGGCGAGATTGACAACGCCATCGTCATCAATTCCTACTACTCCGGCGACGCCACGGCGATGTACAACAACTGGTACGCCGGCCAAGCCGGCAACGGCTTCTCCGGCGGCGCGCTGGTCGGCCCCGGCCTGCTCTTCGACACCGACCGCTTCTATGTCGTCTTCGTCGATGCGCTGGGCCTGTGGGGGGCCTCCAAGCCTTCCGACGGCCTCGGCCGCAAGTTCCCGGTTTACAGCTACTACGACGTGGTGCAGCTCAACTACCGCCTGCTGCGCGACCACCTCAAGGTGGGCCATGTCGTGCTCGCCACCGGCGCCTCCATGGGCGGCACGCAGGCCTACTACTGGGGCCTGATGCATCCCGGCTTCGTCGACGCCATCATGCCGATCGGCGGCGCCACCGCCACCGACGGCGAGGGCCAGGTGGCGGCCTGGACCTTCCAACTGGCCAAGGCCGCGCTGGAATCCGACCCGGTGTGGGTCGAGACCAAGGGCGACTACTACAAGCTGCCCAAGGAGAAACACCCGAACAAGGGCGTCGAGTTCCACTGGTCGGCCCTGTCGATCACCGGCTACGATCTCAACTACCGCCAGTCGCTGGGCTGGGACGCCGTCTCCAAGGAAGTGTTCACCTGGGAGCCCGATCCGCGCATGGGCCCCAACGCCGGCGCCAACTTGAAGAACCTGGCGAAGATCTTCGACGGCGTCGACCTCTGGTACCGCGACACCGTAGGCGAGATCCACAACGTCAACAAGCTGCTGCCGCAGATCAAGGCGCGCACGCTGGTCGTGCATATCGAGAACGACCAGTGGCTGATCTCGGACAAGGCCAAGGCCGCCGTGCAGGCCATCCCCGGCGCGCAGTACGTCAGCTTCCCCGATCCGACGGCGCACTACGCGGTATTCAAGGCGCTCAACACCCTGAAGCCGAATCCGATTTTCGACACCTACATGCGCGACATCGGCATCATCGCCGACAAGAGCATCGTCTGCGAGGCGAAGAACTACCGCTCGCCGCGCATCAACATGAAGCCCGACCCGGCCAAGTCGTTCTGGAAGGACGAGATGGTCTCGCCCTTCCCGGTCAAGTACGCCAAGGTCAAGGACAAGCGCGGCGTCGAATGGGAAATCGGCTACATGGACGAGTACTGCGGCAAGTCGGCCAATCCGCCGACCCTGGTCGTGGTGCACGGCAAGGGCGCCTTCGCCGCGCACTACGGCTACCTGATCAAGTACGCCGTCGAGCGCGGCTTCCGCGTCATCGCACCCGACATGCCGCAGTGGGGCACTTCCGGCCCGGGCAACCTCGACAAGCCGATGACCCGCACGCTGGACGACGTACGCGACGCCTTCCATGGCCTGGTCGTCGGCAAGCTGGGCGTCAAGAAGGCCTATTACCACGGCCACTCGCTCGGCGGCCAGACCGTGCTCGGCTACGCCATGCGCTTCCCCGAGGCGGTGCAGGGGCTGATCCTGGAGGGCCCGGCCGGCCTCGAGGAATATCCGAAGTTCCTCAAGATGGGGGACAAGGAATATCCGATCTGCGACAAGTCGATCGCCTATGACCTGCGCGCCTGGAAGGCGGCCTACGACCCGATGGGCCTAGTCGACGGCGAGATCAAGAAGACGCCGCAGGCGGTGCGCGATTTCTTCTACTTCAGGAAGCGCGCCCCGGACGGCAGCGAGATGCCGAGCGCCGCCGGCTACTTCTTCAACGACACCGAGTACGCGCGCCTGCACACCGACCAGCGCATCGCCATGATCACCGGCAACAAGCGCGA
>JAEHDO010000043.1 GCA_016880375.1 Betaproteobacteria bacterium
AGCGCACGCCCGACCCGGAGGCGATCGCCATGTTCGCCGCCGAGGCGCAGCGCCTCGGCGTGCCGCAGCGCAAGCCATCGAAGCAGGAGATCCAGGAGCGCTGCCTCTACGCCATGATCAACGAGGGGGCGCTGCTGCTGGAGGAAGGCATCGCCGTCCGAGCCTCCGACATCGACATCGTCTACACCGCTGGCTACGGCTTCCCGCGCTACCGCGGCGGCCCGATGTTCTACGCCGACACGGTGGGGCTGAAGGTCATTTACGACAGGATCCTCGAGTTCTGCAAAACCCTCGACCCGCAATACTGGCAGCCGGCGCCGCTGCTGGAGAAGCTCGCCAAGGCGGGTTCCAGCTTCGCGCAATGGCAGGCCGAACGGAAACAATAGGAAGTCATCATGGCAAACGCCTTCATCCCCTACGGCACCTACTGGTCCACGCCCTTCGCCAAGTGGCAGGGCGCGCTGGCCAACCTGAACAGCATCCGTCTCGCTGCCGAAGTCGGCCGCAAGTTCCTCGAAGCGAAGCGCATCCCGAAGGAGCGCATCGACCTGGGCATTCTCGGCATCACCAATCCGCAGCCGGGCAGCTTCTACGGCCTGCCGTGGCTGACCGGCCTGCTCGGCCTGGAGAACGTGCCCGGGCCGACGGTGCAGCAGGCCTGCGCCACCAGCGCGCGCGCGCTGCAAATGGCGGCGGCGGAAGTCGCCCAGGGCAGCGCCGGCTGCGCCCTCGTCGTCTGCGCCGACCGCATGTCCAACGGCCCCGTCGTGTATTACCCGGACGCCAGCGCGCCGGGCGGCAACGGCCTGACCGAAAAATGGACCCTGGACAACTTCGGCCACGATCCCTACGCCAGGAACGCCATGATCGACACGGCGGAGAACGCCTCGGCGCGCCTGGGCATCGGCAGCGCCGAACTGAACGAGGTCACCTTGGCCCGCTACGCCCAGTACCAGGCCGCGCTCGCCGACGATCGCGCCTTCCAGCGCCGCTACATGGTCGAGGCGCCGCTCTCCGACTCCGGCTTCCGCAGGCAGACCGGCGCGCTGGCCGCCGACGAAGGCATCTTCCCGACCACCGTTGAAGGCCTCGCCAAGCTGAAGCCGGTCAAGCCGAACGGCACCCACACCTTCGGCACGCAGACCCATCCGGCCGACGGCAACGCCGGCATGATCGTCACCACGCGCGAGACGGCGCGCGAACTTTCCGCCGATGCCAGGATCGAGGTCGAACTGCTCGGCTTCGGCCAGGCGCGCGTCGAGAAGGGCTACATGCCGCTGGCGCCGGTGCCCGCAGCGCAGGTGGCGCTGAAGCAGGCCGGCCTGTCCATCAAGGACGTCGATGCGGTGAAGACGCACAACCCCTTCGCCGCGAACGACATCGCCTTCGCCCGCGAAACCGGCTTCCCGCTGGAGAAGATGAACAACTACGGCTGCTCGCTCATCTGGGGCCATCCGCAGGGCCCCACCGGGCTGCGCTCGGTGATCGAGCTGATCGAGGAACTGGCGTTGCGTGGCGGCGGCACCGGCCTGTTCACTGGCTGCGCCGCCGGCGATTCCGGCATGGCGCTGGTGCTGCGGGTGGGCGCGGCGAAGCGCTGAAGCGCCGGAGAGGCGGCGCGCTCAGCCTCCGTGGTGTCGCAGGAGCTTCAGGCAGAGGGCTTCGAACTGTTGCCGCTCATCAACTGAAAGCGGCGCCAGAAGGCGTGCCTGCACTGCCTTTACCGGCGGGTGGAGGCACGCGAGGACGTCGCGCCCAGCCGGCGTCAGGCTGAGCAGACGCAGGCGGCGGTCGTCGGGGTCGAGCGTGCGGCTCAGCCAGCCCTTGGCGTCGAGGCGGTCGATGACGCCGCCAATGGTGGCGCGGTCGTAGGCGATCAGCGCGCTCAGGGTGGTCTGCGAGATAGGCGTGTGCCGCTCCAGCGTGGCCAGCACGGCGTATTGCACCGGCGTGATGTCCCAGGGCTGCAACTCCTCGGCGAAGAGCGCCACCGCCACCTGCTGCAGGCGCCGGACCTGGTGGCCGGGCATGCGGTGGATCGCCGTGTTGTGCTCTGGCGTCTCGAGGGTTTCGGGCAGTGCGGGCAGCATCGTCAGTCCATGCAGCATGCGACGCTCCAGCCGTAGAGCCATTCCATGGCGTCGTAGAAGCGTTCCGGCGTGCGTCCCTGCCACAATGAATTCCGCACCTGGCGTTCAATGCCCTTGGCGTGGTAGATGCGCCCCATTTCCCGCGCCGACAGCACCACCCGCGCCGTGCGCACGATGCGCTTTCCTTCATACAGGCGAAACGCGGCGTCGAGGTCGCCGCCGGTGGCGCGTATCGACTCGCGCAGCGTCACCGCATCCTCCAGGGCCATGCAGGCGCCTTGCGCCAGGTATTGCAGCATCGGGTGCGCCGCGTCGCCGAGCAGGGTCGCGCGGCCGCGCCCCCACCGCTCGACCGGGTCGCGGTCGGCGGTCGACCAGCGCTTCCACGAAGTGGGCTTGGACAGCAGGCGCCGCGGACGCTCGCAGATTTCCGTGAAGTAGGAATTGACCTCTTCCGCGCTGCCTTCGCGCACGCCCCATTCCTCCTTTTCCCGGCTGTGGAAGGTGACGACCAGGTTGTACTGCTCGCCGCCGCGCAGGGGGTAGTGCACGATGTGCGAGTTGGGGCCGACCCAGATCGCCGCCGCATTCCAGCGCAGGTCGTCGGGCATGTCCTCGCGCGCCACCACGCCGCGATAGACGACGTGGCCGGACACGCGGTGGGCATCGCCCACCAGCGCCTTGCGCACCACCGAATGCACGCCGTCGGCGCCGATCAGTGCGCAGCCCTCGTGGATACCCCCACGGGTGTCGATGACGCGCACGCCGTCGGCGCCGACCTCCACCCGCTCGATGCGCGTCGAGGTATGCACCGCGACGCCCGGTGCGTGCTGCACGCCCTCGTAGACCGACAGATGGATGTCGGCGCGATGGATCACCGCGTAGGGGTTGCCGAAGCGCTGGCGGAAGGCATCGCCGACGGGGATGTGCGCGACCTCGCGGCCGTCGATGGCGTCCATCATCACCAGTTGGTCGGTGTACACCGCCCGGCGGCGCGCCGCCGCGCCGGCGTCGAGGGCATCGAGGGCGGCAAAGGCGTTCGGCCCGAGCTGGATGCCGGCGCCGATCTCGCCGATCTCGGCGGTCTGCTCGAGTATCGTGACGCGCAGGCCGAGTTGGCTCAGGGCCAGCGCCGCCGCCATGCCGCCGATGCCGCCGCCGACGACGATGACCGGGCGTCCATTGGTCTTGTCGTTCATGCTTCCCAGCTTTCGAAAATGCCCAGCTTGCGCTGCACCGGGGATTCGTCGGCACCGATGAGGAACAGCGGCTCGCGCGCCGAGGCATTTTGGAGGCGCACCGCGGCGCCACCGGGGGCACAAAAGGTGTCGGCCGGGGTGAACTCCAGCTTGCCGGCGCCGATCTCGGCAGAGCCTTCCCCTTGCACGACATGAAATACCCGCGCCGCCGACATGCGGGCGAGGGCGATTTCCTCGCCCGGCCGCAGCATCAGGGCGCTGAAGGCGAGGGTGTTGAGCGGCGCAGCGCCGGTCTCGGGATTGACGTAGGCAAGCTCGACTGCCTCGCCGGCCGGCGTGGTCGTCGCCAGCGCCTCGAGGGCGCGCCGCGCCTCGCGCCATTCGTAGCGCAGCAGTGGATAGTCGTCGCGCGAACGCCCGCCCTGCCGCAGCGGCACCAGGCCGCCGGCGCGGTACGGCGTCGGCAGCGGGCTCGGCTGCTGGGGCCGGCCCTCGATGGCATAGGAGCGGTCGAGGTACACCATCAGCGGCAGGTCGAGCACGTCGAGCCAGATCATCGGACCCTGGCCCTCGTGGCGATGTTCGTGCCACAGGCCGGTCGGGGTCAGGATCAGGTCGCCGTGCTCCATCGGACACTTGTCGCCGCCGACAATGGTGCAGGCCCCCTGGCCTTCGACGACGATGCGCGCCGCGTTCGGCGTATGGCGGTGGTTGGGCGCCGTTTCGCCCGGCAGCACCAGTTGCATGCCGAGGTAGATGACGCTGGATGCCTGCAGGTTGTCGAGGCCGCGGCCGGGATTCGAGAGCACCAGCACGCGCCGCTCGGCCTTTTCCATCGGCGTCAGTTCGCCGGCGCGCAGCAGAAGGGGTCGGATGGCCTGCCAGCGCCACTGCGTCACCGCCGTGGCGCTGGCCGGACGGCCCGGCGGCAGCAGCGCGCGCAGGCTGGGCCACAGCGGCACCAGGTTGGCGGCGGCGAGCGCCTGGCGATATTCTTGCGGGAGTTCCTCCAGGGTGCCCAGCTGACTCATGCCCAGCCTCCTTGCCGCCACCGGCCAAAATAGTTTAGACTGCAACTATTCGAAAGCATATCATATGCATTCTTACGAATTCAACAACCGTGTTTCGGGAGTGCACCATGTCTTATGTCGTTAAGCCTCCTCCACAGGTTGCCGTCCCGGTGGCCGGTTCCAGCGACCTGTTTCCCGTGCGCCGCGTGTATTGCGTCGGTCGCAATTACGCGGCGCATGCGCGGGAGATGGGCTTCGACCCGGAGCGCGATCCGCCCTTTTTCTTCGCCAAGCCGGCCGATGCGGTGGTGCCCGTCCTGCCTGGCACGGTGGCCGACATTCCTTACCCGCCTTGCACGGACAACTACCACCACGAAATCGAGCTCGTCGTGGCGATCGGCAGGGGCGGTGCCGACATCGAGGTCGCGCAGGCGCTGGAACATGTCTGGGGTTACGCCGTCGGCCTGGACATGACCCGGCGCGACCTGCAACTGGCGCTGCGCGACAAGGGCCGCCCCTGGGAACTGGGCAAGGCCTTCGACGCTTCGGCCCCGATCGGTCCGCTGACGTCGGCGCGAGCCGTGCCGGAAATCGGGCAGGCGACAATCTGGCTGACCGTCAATGGCGAGGAGCGCCAGCACAGCAC
>JAEHDO010000338.1 GCA_016880375.1 Betaproteobacteria bacterium
ACGGCTCCCGCCTGGCTGGCCGGCCGGCAGTGGCTGTACACGGCGGCGCTGCAGCGCTTCTGGGTCGAGCACCTGGCTGCGAGCGCACTGATCCGCCCGGTCGCTTCCGTCGGCCGCGACATGCGCGACTTCGACGACAACGTGCTGTCGCACCTCGTCGGCATGCCAGAGCGCCGCCGCGCCGGCGAGGAGGCCGTCGCCGACGACGTGATCCGCGGCCACGGCCTCGCCGGGACCTTCCTGGAATGGAGCGCCGAGCGCCTGCACCGCTTCGAATCGCACCTGGTGATGCAGCAGGGCGGCGGCCCGCTGACCCGCGCGCTGCGCCGCATCGGCGACTACCTGCTGGTGTTCGAGGCGCTGCTCGAGCGGCCGCGTTACCTGATCCTGGCGATCGTGGCGACCTTCGTGGTGATCCTGTGATGACCGAGATCGCCTACACCGGCTGGCCCCTCCTCGCCGCGCTGCAGTTGCTGCCGCTCTTCGGCGCGGCCGTCGTCTTCGCCCTGGGTGACCGCACCGTCGCCGTCGCGCTCGGCCGCATCGTCGCGCTGCTCGAACTGGCGCTCGGCTTCGTGCTCTACCGCCACATCGATGCCGCCTCGCCCGCGCTGCAGCTGGCCGAGCGCATCGATGCCATCGGCTACCACGCCGCCGCCGACGGCGTCACCGCGCTGTTCGTGCTGCTGGCGGCGCTGATCGCGGTGCTGATGACGCTCTACGGCCTGGTGCGCGGGCTGGCCGCGCCCGCCCGGCTGATGGCGCTTATCCTGCTGGCCGAGGCCGCGCTGATGGCCATGCTGGTGACGGTGAACCTGCTGTGGTTCGCACTGTTCTCGGTGGTGGAACTGGCCGTCGCCGGCTACCTCATCGGCCACTGGTCCACCTCGACCGAGGAGAACCGCCTGCTGGCGATGACGCGCTTCCTGCAGTTCCAGGGCGTCGGCATCGCCCTGCTGGCGGGCGGCATGCTCGTGCTGGCCTGGGGCCATGCCGACGCCACCGGCCGCTGGAGCTTCGACCTCTTCGACCTGATCCAGCACCCGGCGCAGGGCAAGTTCCAGTCGGTCGCCTTCTTCCTGCTGTTCTACGGCCTGGCGGTGCGCACGCCGCTGTTCCCACTGCACGGCTGGCTGCCGCACGTCGCCCATCGCGGCATGGTCGCCATCGCGCCCTCGCTGCTGCTCGGCGTCAAGGTCGGCATCTACGGCATGCTGCGCTTCCTGCTGCCGCTGACGGCGGAGGCGGTGCTGGAGTGGCAGAACTTCATCGTCGCCTTCGCCATGACCGGCGTGTTCTACGCCGCCATCCTCGCCTTCCTCCAGACCAACCTGCGCCGCCTGCTGTCCTTCGCCGTGGTCAGCCACACCAGCCTGATCGTGATCGGCCTGTTCACCCTGCATCCGGCGGGGCTGGCCGGCGCCATGCTGCTGTCGGTGAACTTCGGCCTGGCGGTGACGGTGATGCTGTTCATGGTCGGCTTCGTCTTCCGCCGCACGCGCTCGACCGATCTGCCGAAGCTCGGCGGCCTGTTCGAACGCATCCCGTTCATCGCCATCGCCTTCCTCGTCGGCGGTTTTTCCATCGTCGGCATGCCGGGCACGCCGGGCTTCGATGCCGTCCACCTGGTGCTCGAGGCGGCGATGGAACGCTTCGGCGCGCTGTCCACCGTCGCGGCGGCGCTGGGCAACGTCGCGGCCGCCGGTTTCCTGCT
>JAEHDO010000044.1 GCA_016880375.1 Betaproteobacteria bacterium
CCCTGAATGCGCCATGACTCAGGGGTTTTCCGTCTTGCGCTTCCCTCTCAGAATCGCATCCGGCTGCTGTTCCAGCAGTTCCGCCAGTTTGCGCAATGCCTCGGCGGCGCGGGCGATTTCCTTCAGGGCCTGGTTGGCGTGCTGCACGGTCGGCGACTCGGACTCGGCCAGCCGGCGCACCGTCTGGGCGGCACCGGCCAGTTCCGCGCTGGCCTGCGTCAGGTTGCGCACCAGCTCTGAATCCGCCCCGGCCAGCGCGCCGACGCGATCGGCCGCGCTCTCAAGCCGCGCCATGGCGGCCTGCGCGGCGACAAGCGCCTTGCGCATCTCGACCAGGTCGACGCGCGTTTCCTCGAGGATCGGCCCGCTCTTGGCGTCGAGCCGCGCCGCCAGCGATTCAAGATGTTTCAGCGTCGCATCCAGCCGGCGCGGCAGATTGCGCATTTCCGTCGAATTCAGCGTCTGATTCAGCGAAGTACCGATGGCCGCCACGTCGGCGAGGAAGGTGTCCATCGGGAAGCCTTCCAGCTTGCTGGTCAGCTCCTGCACGGCGGTGCGGACGGTAGGAATCTCGCTGACGTCGGGATCGGTGGCCACGAAGCGGGCCGGCTTGTCGGGGTGGAAGTCGAGGTCGACGTAGAGCTGTCCGGTAAGAATGCTCTGCAGGCGCAGGCGCGCGCGCAGCCCGCGCTCGACCAGGCGGCGCAAGGTCGCGCGATCGCGCAGGTCGATCTGCTCACCGCTGCGGGTGCGCACGACCTGGGGCTCGACCTCGATGGTCACCGGCACGACGAACTTGTCGTTGGTTTCGTCCAGGCCGAGCTGGATCTTCTTGACGGTGCCGACCTTGACGCCGAGAAAGACCACCGGTGCGCCTACCTGCAGGCCGTGCGCCGCGCCCTCGAAAAACAGCATGTGCTGGCTGTGCTTGCGAAACCAGTCGTCGCCGGCCACCAGCAGGATGGTCGCGACGGCCAGCGCGATCGCGCCGAGGACGAAGATGCCGATGAGGGCGGGGTCGGCTTTTCTGCTCATTCAGAACCTCTGGTGAGAAAGTGGCGCACCTTGGCGTCGCCGGAAGCCAGCGCCTGGCGCGGGTTGCCGGTGGCGATCATGGTGTGGGTGTCGGCATCCAGGTAGATCGAGTCGCTGCCGATGGCGAGGATGCTCGCCAGGTCGTGTGAAATGACGATGATGGTGGTGCCGAGGCTGTCGCGCAACTCGAGGATGAGGTCGTCGAGTCGGCGCGCCGTGAGCGGGTCGAGGCCGGAGGAAGGCTCGTCGATGATGAGAATGTCCGGATCGAGCGCCATGGCCCGCGCCAGGCCGGCCCGCTTCTTCATGCCGCCGGAAAGTTCGGAGGGGTAGAAATCCTCGAAGCCCGCCAGCCCGACCAGCGCCAGCTTGAAGGAAACGATCTCGGCGACGCGCCCGGGCGACAGATCCGTGTACTCGGCCAGCGGCAACGCCACGTTCTCCGCCAAAGTGAGCGAGCTCCACAGCGCTCCGCCCTGAAACATGATGCCGAGGCGGCGTTTCATGCGCTCGCGGTCTTCCTCCGATGCACTCCAGAAATCCTCGCCGCCGTAGCGCACGCTGCCGGCGGCGGGGCGCTGCAGGCCGATCAGCGCGCGCATCAGCGTCGTCTTGCCGCAGCCGTTGCCGCCCATGATGACGAAAACGTCGCCCTGCCGCACGCGGAAATCGATGCCGCGCTGCACGAGGAAATCACCGTAGGCCATGGACAGGTTGCTGACGTCGATGTGCGTTGTTTCTGCCATCAGATGTCCAGCTGGTAGTAAACGATGGTCATCACCGAGGCGGCGATGGTGATGAGCAGGATCCCCGTCACCACTGCGGAAGTCGCCGCTTCGCCCACCGCCTCGGCGCTGCGGCCGCATTGCATGCCGCGCAGGCAGCCGG
>JAEHDO010000339.1 GCA_016880375.1 Betaproteobacteria bacterium
AGTGCCATGCGCGGCGCGCCACCCTCGTCGACGGCCCCGGCCGCGCCGGCCAGCTGTTGGACACGCACGATCCCTCGCTGCTCGCGCAGGGACTGTTCTTCGCCGACGGCCAGCAGCAGGACGAGGTATACACCTACGCCTCCTTCCTGCAGAGCCGCATGCACGCGCAGGGCGTGACCTGCAGCGACTGCCACGAGCCGCATGCCGGCCGCTTGCGCGCGCCCGGCAACGGCGTCTGCCTGCAATGCCATGCCGAGGCAAAGTACGCGGCGCAGACCCACACCCTGCACCGCGCCGGTTCTGCCGGCGCCGGCTGCCCGGCCTGCCACATGCCGACGCGCACCTACATGGGGGTAGACCCGCGCCACGACCATTCCATCCGCGTGCCGCGGCCCGACCTGAGCCAGCAGCACGGCACGCCGAACGCCTGCAACGGCTGCCACAAGGAAAAGGATGCGCGCTGGGCGGCCCGCATCGTCGAGCAGGCCTTCGGCGTCCAGCGCAGGGGCGGGGATGCCGCCGCCGCGCTGGATGCCGGACGGCGCGGCGTGCCCGGCGCGCAGGACAAACTGGCGGCGCTCGCGCGCAACGGCAGCGCGCCGGCGATCGTTCGCGCCACGGCGGTTGCGGAACTGCCTGCCTTTCCCGGCACGCCGGCAGCCGCCGCCATCGAAGCCGCCCTGAAGGATGCCGACCCCCTCGTGCGCGGCGCGGCGGCGGAAGCGCTGGCCGGCTACAACATGGCCGACCGCCTGCGCCTGGCCGAGCCGCTGCTCGACGACCCGGTGCGCGCCGTGCGCATCAAGGCGGCGCGCACGCTGGCGGCGGCGCCGGTGGCGGGCATGGACGCAACGCGGCGCGCGCGCTTCGAGGCCGCCTTCGCCGATTACCTCGCTGCGCAGCAGGCCAACGCCAGCCGGCCCGAGGCGCGCATCAACCTCGGCCTGTTCTGGATCGACCGCGGCGAGCCGGACAAGGCGGAAGCGGAATACCGTGCGGCCACGAAGCTGCAGCCGGACTTCGCGCCCGCCTGGCTCAACCTGGCCGACCTGTATCGTGCGCAAGGGCGAGAGGCGGGTGCGGAAAACGCGCTGACGCAGGGCCTGCAGCAGGCGCCCGGCAACGCCGACCTCAGCCACGCCCTCGGCCTGCTCAAGGCACGGCTGGGCCTGCGCGAGGACGCGCTGCGGCTGCTCAGGCTGGCGGCGGATAAGCAGCCGGACAATCCGCGCTATGCCTATGTGTACGTAGTCGCCCTGAACGACACTGGCAGGCCGGCGCAGGCACGGGCCGTGCTCAAATCCGCCCTGCTTCGCTTCCCCCATGATCCGGAATTGCAGCAGATCGCCGCCTTGCTGCGCACGGACAAGGCCGACTGAGCAAAGCGTGCAGGGCGCCAGGGCCGGTTGCTCATCCTCTTCCGATCGTTCGATCAGCGGCAGTGCCCATGTGGGAGCACTGTGCATGCTTTGGCAGGTCGTTGACCAGATCCATTCATAAACGCCTGCCGGGTTGACGCAGCGAAAGGCGCGCGCCGTCCAGGGCGAGCGTGCCCGCCGCCTGCAAGCGGGCGAGCGCGCGGTAGAGCGCCTCGTGCGTCAGGCCGAGCTCGGCCGCCCAGGCCTTGCGCGACTGCGCCAGCACCAGCGTCCCCGCCTTTCCCTCGGATTCGATGGCGTGCAGGATGCGCGCCTCGGCGCCGTGCAGGCTGAGGCGCTCGCAGCGCGCGCGCAGCGTGCGCACCTCGCGCGCCAGCAGCGCCATCCAGGCATTGCGGAAGGCGGCGCCGCCTTCCAGCGCCTCGCGGAAGGCGCGGACCGGAAACGCCAGCAGGCGCCCAGCCGCCACCGCTTCGGCATCGCAGTGATAGGCCTTCGACTCGAGACTGGCCTCGGCGAAGAAGCCGCCGCGGCTGCGCTGCAGGATCACCTCGCCGCCCTCGCGCGAGCGCCGCAGCAGGCGCACCTCGCCGGCGAGGATGCAGTACATCGACTTCGGCCGCTCGCCCTGGTGGAACAGCGTGTCCCCGGCGGCGAACGCGCGCAGGCGGGCGGCGTCGCGCAGCGCCGGCGGAATGTGCGCCAGCTCGGGGTGGTCCGCGGCAAGGATGGGCCAGTCGCCAATCATATGATCGCGATCATAACGCAGGCCGGGCCGCGCGCCCTACCCTGCCGGGCAGGGAGAACCAGGAGAAACCATGAAACGTACAGTGAACATCGCCCTGGCGGCCGCGCTGTGTTTCGGCGCCGCCCACGCCCAGCAGCACGACCACGCGATGCATCAGCAGCATCAGGCGCAGGCGGCAAAGGCCACAAGGGCCGCGCCGAAGGACACGCGCCAGGCCGTCTACTTCCCGAAGACGCTGCGCGAGCACACGCTCGCCAACATGCGCGACCACCTGCTGGCGCTGCAGGAAATCCAGGAGGCGCTGTCGAAGCAGGAATACGACAAGGCCGGCGACATCGCCGAGCATCGCCTCGGCATGAGTTCGCTCGCCCTGCACGGCGCGCACGACGTGGCGAAGTACATGCCGAAGGGGATGCAGGAGGCCGGCACCGCCATGCACCGCAACGCCAGCCGCTTCGCCGTGGCGTCGAAGGACGTCGGCGCCACCGGCGACGTCAAGCCGGCGCTGGCTGCGCTGGCCGCTACGACGGCGCAATGCGTGGCCTGCCACGCCGGCTACCGCGTGAAATAGGTTGCACGACACACCAAAAAGGGAGGAATGGACATGACCGGCAAGAGAACGACCGTAATGCTGTCCGCGCTGCTGGCGGCCTGCGTCACCGCCACCGTCCCCGCCGTGCGGGAGGGACTGGTCGAATACTACGGTTCGCAGAAAACCATTTTCGATAGCGGCAAGGCCGAAGCCAAGGTGCCGCTGGCGGCGATGTCGGGCGCCAACGGCACCTTCGGCGTCGGTGCCGTCTCCGGGCTGGACGGCGAGATCACGGTCTACGAGGGCAAACCCTACGTCACCAAGGTGCGCGGCAGCGGCTTCACCCTGGACCACGGCCACGATCACGCCGCCATCTTCGCCGTGTGGACGAAGAACACGCAATGGCGCGACGAACCGCTGCCGAATGACATAAAGACTTATCTCGACCTGCAGCGCCACGTCAAGGCCCGCGCCGCCGCCGCAGGCATCGACACGGACAAGCCCTTCCCCTTCCTGCTGAGGGGGGCGCCGGCCGAACTGAAGTGGCACATCAACGTCGACCTCACCGAAGGCAAGCCGGTCACGCGCGAGCTATTCGCCAAGTCGAAGGCCAACTACGTGATGAGGAACGAACAGGTGGACATCGTCGGCTTCTACTCGGAGAAGCATCCGGGCATCTTCATCAGCGCCTACGCGCCGGCCATCAAGGAGAAGGACGTGAAAAACGCCATCCACATCCATCTCGTGAGGCAGGACGGCAAGGCCGCCGGGCATATCGACGACCTCACCTTCGCCGGCGGCATGACGCTGCGCCTGCCCGGAAAATAAGCTTGCGCTTCAGAACTCCAGCGCGTCCTTGATGGCGTTGATGCCGGCCTTGGCGCACTTGTCGTCGGCATCGGCGCTGGGCGCGCCGGAGACGCCGATGCCGCCGAGGATGGCGCCGGCCGCCTCGATCGGCACGCCGCCGCCCAGCGCCACGACATGGGGCAGGTTGCGCAGGCCGCTGGACGGCTTGCCGGCCTGGCTGATCTCGGCGATGCCGGTGGTGCTGCTGCGGAAGCTCACTGCCGTCCATGCCTTGCCGACGGCCGTCTTCGGCGTGTGCGCGCCGGCAAAGCGGTCGCGCAGCATCACCTGGGCAAGACCCGAACGGTCGACCACCGCCACCGCGACCTGGTAGCCGCCGTCGCGGCAGGATTTCAGCGCCGCCTGTGCCGCCTTCAGCGCCGTCTCCGGCGTCAGGGTGCGGATGTTGTAGGTGGCGTCCTGCGCGTGGGCGAGGCCCAGTCCGGCCGACAGGGCGCCGGCCAGCGCGGCGTGAAGTAGGGTTTTGCGCATCATGCTTTCCTCCTCAGCGATGGATGAACGTTCGCCGGCCGCGGCCGGCAGCTTCAATTTTGCTTGCCTTTTTCATAATAAGCCAGCAGGGCGCCCAGTTCCAGATCGCTGAAGGGATTGCGCCAGGCGGTGCTGCGGTCGCCGCGCACGCCGATCAGCAGCCGCGCGGCGAATTCCGCGCGCGGCGTGCGCTTTGACTGTTCGAAGAGGTTGAAGGCCGGCAACGCTGTGTCGGCGGCCGGCGCATCCCGCGGGGATTTCCTTTGGTCATCATGGCAGCCGGCGCAGGCCTGGCGGTGGATGGCTTCGCCGAGGCGCAGCCGCTCGGGCGTGGCGGCCCTGGGGATAAGCGCACCAGGCTCAAAAGAATGCCTGCGACCGAGCGCATTGAGGCCGGCGGCAAGCGCTCGCCAGTCGCTTTGCGAGAACGCGGCACGCAGCGGCGCCGCTGCCGAAGCCGGCGCGCCGGCGCGGCGCAGCAGCAGGGGAAGGGAGGACAGCGCGCCGGCGAGCCGCGCCCGCAGTCCTTCGCGGTGTTTCGGGGGTTCGGAATTCGACTGCAGGCGGCGCAGGTCGCCCGCCATCACCATCAGCTCGGCAGCCAGTCGCCGCTCATGCTCGCCCTGCGCCGCGGCCGCGGCGGAACACACCGCCGCGGCCGCGAAGGCGAGGACGCGAAGCAGTCTCACGCTCAGTTGAGCTTGACCTTCTGCTCGACGCCGCCGCCCTTGAGCATGGTCCACTCGATCATCGAGCCGTCGTACATGCGCGCCTTCTTGTTGCCCATCAGCTCGCTCGAAACGAACCAGCCGACCGAGGCCCAGTGGCCGGAGTTGCAGAAGTTGATCTGCTCGCCGCTGGTGGGCACGTTGGCGACCTTGTAGAGCTGCTCGAGCTGCGACTTGCTGCGGAACTGGCCCATGCCGTTCACCGTCATCCAGCCGTTGGGCAGGTTCTTGGCGCCGGCGAGCGTGCCGCTCTCGGTGGCCTTCGGGTGGCGGTTGATGCCGACGAAGTTGTCCTCGGGGCGGTTGTCCACCAGCAGCACGCCGGCAGCCTTGGCCTTCTTGACGTCGTCCATGGTGATGAGCATCTCCTTGCGCAGGCTCGCCTGGAAGGTCTTCGCCTCGGCCTTCTGCGCACCGGCCTGGACCGGGTTGGCCTTGGTCTTGTCCTGCTCCCTGGTCCACGCCGCCATGCCGCCGTCGAGGATCGAGACGTTGTCGTGGCCGAGCACCTTGAAGGTCCAGTAGACGCGCGTGGCGACGCCGACATCGGTGGAGTTCATGCCCATCGGCACCAGCACGACGTGGGTGGCGTTGTCGATGCCGAGGCTGCCGATGTGGGCGACGAGCTTGTCGAGCTTCTCCGGGAACATGTCGGGCACCTTGTCCGAAGCGCGCTCCTCGCGCCAGCCGTCCTTGCCGTAGTTGCTGCTCACCGCGCCGGGAATGTGGGCGCGCAGGTAGTCGGGGGGCGGCTGGAAGTCGACGATGGCGAGGCCCGGCTTGCCGAGGTTGGCCTTCAGCCAGTCGACCGTCACCAGGGGATCGGCGGCGGTCGCCGCGCGCGCCGTCAGCAGGAGGAAGAGCATCGCCGACAGCAGCGCGCCCCATCTTGTCGCAAATAACGTCTTCATTCCTTGTCTCCTTCTCAGAGGGTAATCGTCAGGTCGGAGTCGAGGATCGCGTCGATGACGCGGTCCCAGGCTTCGTCCTCAATGTCCCGGCGCCGCACATCGATGGATTCGACGCGGTGCGCCGCCTCCATCCGCCGCAGGGCGGCGATCACGGTCTGGGCGTCGGGGAACAGACCGGTGTTCAGTTCGAGAATCTTCATCCCGCGGGGATTTCCTTCGGTCATAGGCTCAATACGGCATCGGCGGCGGCGAAGGCCTGCGCCAGGCCGTCGGCATCCAGCAGCGGCAGGTCGTCCGCCATCGCCGCGACGGTGGTCTGCGGTTCGATGCCGGTCAGCTCCAGCAATTCGGCGTTGGCGGCGTTCTCGGCATTCTCCGCCACCGGGCGATCCATGAAGACCAGGCTTACGGCATGGCCGAAGATGGTCAGTCCGGCCGCCACGCGCATGGCCTCGGCGTGGTCGCGCCGCGCCAGGACGAGCAGCTTCTTCTCCGCGCTCACAGGCTCACCACCTTTTTCGCTTCGCCCATCAGGGCGCTGTTCACCGTCTGGCTGCCGAGCTCGACCGGGCAGGCTGCGTCGGCGCAGAAGCGGTGCCAGGATTCCTCGCACACCACGGCGCGGGCATCGGCGAGCGCTGCCTGCAGTTGCGCATCCAGCAGCCCGCGCACGCCGTCGTGGGTGAAGAAGGCGCCGAAGGCGTGGCCGCGGCGGCGGCAGGCGCGCGCCAGCGGCAGCAGCAACTGCGCGCCGCCTGCGGTGGTGACGTGGAAGAGGATCTCCATCAGGCCGTCCTTCTTTTCGCCGCCCACCAGCCGAAGGCGAAGGCGGTCAGGAGCAGCGCCAGTCCCGCCGCGAGCTTCGTTCCCTGCCGCGCGCCGCCGTGCTGCGCCGACTGACTTTTTGCCAAGACGGGCTGCGCGCGTTCGGGATGGGAAACCGCATCGGCCGGCAGCGCGCCGTCGGCGGCCCATTCGGCCCAGCCTTCGGCATACAGCTTCGCCGCCACGCCGTGGCCGGCGACGAGCAGGGTGAGGTAGGCCAGGCCCTCGTAGGCATCATGGGCGTAGGCGACGGCTGCGCCTTCCGGCAGCACCGGCCGCGCCGCCGCCGGATCGAGCGCCGCGCGCAGCTGCGCCGCAGGCAGGCTGATGGCCCCCGGCAGGTGGCCGGCGCGCGCGGCGCGCGCCGTCTCGCCCCAGTATTCCTCCTGTGCGCGGCCGTCGAGCAGTGGCGCCTTCATGGCGCGCAACTCGTCGCGCAGCTCATCACGCAAAAGCAGCAGTCCGTCGCGCATCGGCGCCGCGAACACTGCCTCGCGGGTCATGCCGCGCTCGCGGCCGGGGCCGGCGTCTTTCGCCAGCTGGCGTCCCACCGGCTCGGCCAGCACGCGCACGCGCTTCTGGCCGGCGACGAAGAGCAGGCCGGCGACGAAGTCGCGTGCCTGCGCCTCCGCGCCGACGACGAGCACGTCCTCCGC
>JAEHDO010000340.1 GCA_016880375.1 Betaproteobacteria bacterium
TCCGCATTGCGCCGCCCCCTTCGGGTGAGCCGCCGCCGCTGGACAGCGGCACCGCGAGCTGCGGCGGCTCGGGCAGCCGCAGCAGATGGTAGAGTTGGGCGAGGTTGGCGCGGAACAGCGCATCGAAGCTCTCCACCGCCTCGCTCGGGTTGTAGTCGCCGAACCACCAGAACCAGTCCGAGCCTTCGCACACCGCCAGCTGCGCCTCGGCAGCGCGCTGCGCGGCGTCATCGAGCCGCCCGCTGTTCATGACTAGATCATACGCCTGCTTGGCGGCGCAGAGCAGGTCCCAGGCGCGGTTCTTGTCCGGATCTCCGATCCAGGTGGAGAAGGTGCCGTACACCCAGCTGCCTGCCATCAGGTCGGGCAGCGTTTCCGTGCGTTCGGGATGGCGGGCGAGCCAGTCGGAGAAGGTGGTGGTGGCAAGCCAGGGCTGTTCTGCGATCAGCCCGTACAGATCCTCGAAGAAGAAATAGGCGTTGTAGGGGTAGTGCTCCCAGGCGTTCTCGCCGTCGAGGATGACGCAGACCAGCGGCATCTCCCCCTCTGGCGCTTCGTCGCGGATGCGCACCAGCTGGTCGACGAAATGCTGGGCGGCGTCGCGGCCGTGCCATTTGGCGTATTCGAAGCCGATCAGGTCGGAAAGCTTCTCGTCGCGGAAAAAAACGGCGATGCCGGGCGCCGCTTCGATGCGCCAGGGGTGGTAGGCAGGGCGCTTCGACGAATCGGCGTGCTTGCGGCGCAGGCTGTTGGCAAGCACGCCCTGGCTCGATGCGGTCCAGCGGCAGCCCTGCGTCGCCAGTTGCTGCAGGAAGGCGGTCGACACCGCGCCTTCGGCCGGCCACATCCCCGAAGGCGCCTGGCCGAAGCGCCGCGCATGGCTGTCGCGCGCCAAGGCGATGTGCCGGTCGATGCGTGAGCGCCCCCCCGGGTAGAAATGTGACTGCGGCAGGGGCAGGTCGGGCTGCGCCTCGTGCGCCGAGGTGAAATCGAGGAGCAGCGGCGCCAGCGGATGCGTGTCCGGCGTCGTCGAGAGCTCGACCTGGCCGCGCTCGGCCAGGGCCCGGTAGCGCGGAATGATGCCGCGCAGGGCATCGCCCATCCGCGCCAGCAGCCGGCGCCGGTCGTCGAAGGAGTAGCCCTCGCCCTTGGTCATCAGCTCCGCCAGCAGCGGCTGCTGCCGGCGTGCGGACTCCCCGGTCCACACCAGGTGATACCAGACCAGCAGGTCGGCGAAGAAGGCGCCCGAGAGGTAGCCGGTAGCGGCCGCGCTCTGCCCATCGAGCAGGCGGTAGAGGTTGCGCAGCCGCTCGAAGCGGGGATAGGGCGCCACCATGCGTGCATGGTTGCCGGGTAGGCAGGTGGCGAGGAGGAGCGCCCGCTCGTCGGCCACCAGGTTGTCGAGGGACTCGCGCGCCAGCAGCCGCAGCAGGGGATCGCGGAAGTCGCCGCTATCGAACTGCCGCACGTAGTCCTCGATCTGGTCGAGCAGCACCGGCACGAAGTTCACCACGGCATGCACGCGCGGATGGCGCTCCAGGTGCGCTGCCATGTCGGTATAGTCCTTCAGGGCGTGCAGGTAGGTCCACGGCCGGCGGAATTCGCCGGTGGCATGGTCGCGGTAGTCCGGCTGGTGCATGTGCCAGAGGAAGACCAGCTCTATCTTTTTTTCTGTGCCCATGGCGTCCGTCATTCGCGGGCTACCTTACGCCATGCACCCGCTGACCGAGCATTTCCGGCGTCACCAGCGTGACGCCCTTTTCCGTGACGTGGAAGCGGCGTGCGTCTTCTGCGCGATCGACGCCGATCTTCATGCCGTCCGGAATGCGGCAGCGCTTGTCGAGGATGGCGCGGCGGATCACGGCGTTGCGGCCGATGCGCACCTTGGGCAGGATCACCGAGTCCTCGACCACGCTGCGCTCGTCGATGCGCACGTCGGAGAAAAGCAGCGAACGGCGCACCGCGGCGCCGCTGATGATGCAGCCGCCCGAGACGATGGAGTCGATCGCCTTGCCGCGCCGGTCCTCGTCGTCGAAGACGAACTTGGCCGGCGGCAGCTGCTCCTGGTAGGTCCAGATCGGCCAGGTCTCGTCGTAGAGGTTGAGCTCGGGCGTGACGCGGACGATGTCCATGTTGGCCTCCCAGTAGGCGTCCAGCGTGCCGACATCCTTCCAGTAGGGCCTGCCTTCCTCCCCGCCGACGCAGCTCTCGGCGTAGTCGTGGGCGAAGACGCGGTAGCGCTGCACGATGTGGGGGATCACGTCCTTGCCGAAGTCGTGCGACGAGTTTGGATCGTCGCTGTCCCGGATCACCTGCTCGAACAGGAAGCCGGCGTTGAAGACATATACCCCCATGCTGACCAGTGCGCGATCCGGCTTGCCGGGCATGGCTTCCGGATCCTTCGGCTTCTCGGTAAAGCGGGTGACGCGCCAGTCCTCGCCCACGCTGAGGATGCCGAAGGCGCTGGCTTCCTCGCGCGGCACTTCCATGCAAGCCACAGTCAGGTCGGCCTGCTCGGCGACGTGGAAGGCGAGCATGCGGCCGTAATCCATCTTGTATACGTGGTCTCCGGCGAGGACAACGACATATTTCGGATGATTGCGCCGCAACATGTCGAGATTCTGGAATACCGCGTCGGCGGTGCCCTTGTACCAGTCCGCGCCCAGCTGCTGCTGCGCCGGCAGCAGGTCGATGAACTCGTTGAGGCGTCCGTCGAGAAAGCCCCATCCCCGCTGCAGGTGATGGATCAGGCTCTGCGACTTGTACTGGGTGGCGACGCCGATGCGGCGGATGCCGGAATTGATGCAGTTGGATAGCGTAAAATCGATGATGCGGAACTTTCCGGCAAAGGGAA
>JAEHDO010000341.1 GCA_016880375.1 Betaproteobacteria bacterium
ACGGTGACGTAGTGGCGGTCGACCTCGAAGAAGCTGCGCAGTTTTTCCCGGGTGTCGGAACGGCCGAAGCCGTCGGTGCCGAGCACCGCGTAGCGGCGCGGCACATACGGCCGGATCTGCTCGGCGAAGGCGCGCACGTAGTCGGTCGAGGCGATCACCGGGCCGCGCGTGTCCTTGAGGCATTGTTCGACGTGCGAGAGCTTCGGCTTGTCGGTGGGGTGCAGCAGGTTCACGCGCGCCACGGCCTGGCCGTTGCGCGCCAGCTCGGTGAAGCTCGGGCAGCTCCAGAGGTCGGCTTCCACGCCCCAGTCCTGCTTCAGCAGTTCGGCGGCGGCGATCACCTCGCGCAGGATGGCGCCGGAGCCGAGCAGCTGCACGCGCGGGTTGTTGCCGGCGGGTCCCTTGCTGAGGAGATACATGCCCTTGAGGATGTCCTGCTCGGCGCCTTCCGGCATGGCCGGGTGGGCGTAGTTCTCGTTGAGCAGGGTGAGGTAGTAGAAGACGTCCTCCTGCTCCTTGTACATGCGGCGCAGGCCGTCCTGCAGGATCACCGCCACCTCGTAGGAGAAGGTCGGGTCGTAGGAGATGCAGTTGGGCACCAGCGCCGACTGGATGTGCGAATGGCCGTCCTCGTGCTGCAGGCCCTCGCCGTTGAGCGTCGTGCGGCCCGAGGTGCCGCCGAGCAGGAAGCCGCGCGCGCGCTGGTCGCCGGCGGCCCAGGCCAGGTCGCCGAAGCGCTGGAAGCCGAACATCGAGTAGTAGATGAAGAACGGCATCATCTGCACGCCGTGGGTACTGTAGGACGTCGCGGCGGCGATCCACGAGGCCATGGCGCCGGATTCGGTGATGCCCTCCTGCAGGATCTGGCCGTCCTTGGATTCCTTGTAGAACATCAGCTCGCCATGGTCCTGCGGCGTGTAGTTCTGGCCGACCGACGACCAGATGCCGAGGCTGCGGAACATGCCCTCCATGCCGAAGGTGCGCGATTCGTCGGCGACGATGGGCACGACGTGCTTGCCGACCTTCTTGTCCTTGGCCAGGGTGCCGAGCATGCGCACGAAGGCCATGGTGGTGGAGAATTCGCGGCCCTCGCCGGAGGCCTTCAGCTGGGCGTCGAAGGCCGACAGCGGCGGCACCTCCAGCGGCTCGGCCTTCTGCCGGCGCTGCGGCAGGAAGCCGCCGAGCGCCATGCGCCGCTCGCGCATGTACTGGATTTCCGGCGCGTCGGCGCCGGGGTTGATGTATTCCAGCTTGTCCACCTGGGCGTCGCTGAGCGGCAGGCCGAAGCGGTCGCGGAAGGCGCGCAGGGACGTGGTGCCCATCTTCTTCTGCTGGTGGGTGATGTTCTGCGCCTCGCCCGCCTCGCCCATGCCGTAGCCCTTGATGGTCTTGGCGAGGATCACCGTCGGCTGGCCGCCGTGGTTCACCGCGGCATGGTAGGCGGCATACACCTTGTGCGGATCGTGGCCGCCGCGGTTGAGGCGCCAGATGTCGTCGTCGGACCAGTTGGCGACCATCGCCTTCAGCTCCGGCGAATTGAAGAAGTGCTCGCGCACATAGGCGCCGTCCTTCGACTTGAAGGTCTGGTAGTCGCCGTCGACGCATTCCTCCATGCGCTTGCGCAGCAGGCCGTGGCGGTCCTGCGCCAGCAGCGGATCCCAGTAGCTGCCCCAGATCACCTTGATGACGTTCCAGCCGGCGCCGCGGAAGTCGGCCTCCAGCTCCTGGATGATCTTGCCGTTGCCGCGCACCGGGCCGTCGAGGCGCTGCAGGTTGCAGTTGATGACGAACACCAGGTTGTCGAGGCGCTCGCGCCCGGCCAGGCCGATGGCGCCCATCGACTCCGGCTCGTCCATCTCGCCGTCGCCCATGAAGGCCCACACCTTGCGGCTGCCGGCCTGGATGATGCCGCGGTCGTTGAGATACTTCATGAAGCGCGCCTGGTAGATCGCCTGCAGGGG
>JAEHDO010000342.1 GCA_016880375.1 Betaproteobacteria bacterium
GACGATGGCCGACGTGCCTATTCTCAATCCCGCGCTCGCCGTCGAAGCCGTCGACTTCGCCCGCTGGCAGGGCCACTGGCTCGGCATCGTCATTACGCCCTGGTTCATGAACCTGGTGCTGGTGCCGGGCGCGGCTGAAACCTGGCAAAGCGTGGCGCCGGGCCTGCGCCTCTTCCGTACCTTCCCCTCCGGCGACTTCGCCTTCCTCGGCAGCGAGGAGCCGGAGGTCGGCGAGTTCCAGTCCTGCTCGCTGTTCTCGCCCATGGCGCAATTTACCGACCAGGCCGGCGCGCGCGAGGTTGCCCGCGCCGCGCTCGAAGCCCTGCAGGGCGATCCCGCCGCCGTGCCGCCTGTACCAACCAAGGAAGCCTTCGAAGACCCGAAAAAAGCCGCCCTCGAGCGGCCGATGAGCAAGCGGGAATTTCTCGGCTCGGTGTTCAGACGCGCTTAAACGGCGATCGCCTCCCCCCAGTAGTGGTAGGAGACGATGCGCGGGCCGGGGATGTACATCGACTGCACCTGCGGATCGAAGCCGGCTTCCCTGAGGATGGCCGGGATGTCGCGGTCGAGCTTGCAGCCGCCGGCGAGCGGGCTCCAGAAGGGCTGAATGCGGCCCTGCCACTTGCGCACGTTCTCGTCCGGCGCACGGCCATGCTCGGAGAACAGCAGCCGGCCGCCGGGCGCCAGCACACGGCGCACCTCGCGCAGCGCTGCGACCGGGTCGGGGATGGTGCATAGCGTGTAGGTGCTGACGACCGTGTCGAAGACGGCGTCCGCCAGCGGCAGTTTTTCGGCAGTGATGCCGACGATTTCCACCGGCAGCCGCGCCGCGCGGCTGCGCTTCAGCATGAGGCGGTGCATGCGCAGCGACGGCTCGACGCCGACGAGTTCGCGCACGCGGCCGGCGTCGTAGAAGGGCAGGTTCAGCCCGGTGCCGATGCCGATCTCCAGCACGCGGCCCTGCGCCTGCGGAATCACCTTCATGCGCTGCTCGCCGACCGACTTCATGCCGCAGGCTAAATCGATCAGCCAGGGCAGCACGTTGCGTTCGTACCAGTTTCCGTGTGACATCCGAAATCCTTGTCATCGCCAGCGCGCAGTATAGCCGCCGCCGTCTGCTGTAAAGTGCCGGAACGCGCAACGGAAAAGGGGAGGGCGGAAAGATGAAGGGGCAAGCTTCCGTCAGGATGGAAGCGCTGCGGCGCACCCTGCTGCTGGCACTGCTGGCCGTCGCCGTGGCCTGCGCCTGGCTCAGGCCGCTCGACGACCTGGCCGGCGCCCAGGCGCAGGCCGGCTTCAAGCGCGCCGTGGCGAGCTTCGCCACGGCGCGGGCGCTGAATGCCGTGATCTCCGTCGTCCAGGGCACCGAGCTTTCCGTGCAGCCGCTCGGCATCGGCGTCACCCTCACGCCCGGCCAGATGCTCGATCCGCTCAACGACCTGGTCGAGCGCTTCTCCGACCTCATGCTCATGTCGAGCGTTGCCTTCGGCGTGCAACTGCTGCTGCTCGAGATGGGCGTGCACTGGGGCATGTCGCTGGCGCTGACGCTGGCCGCCCTCGCCTGGGCCTGGCCATACTGGAAGCGAAAACAATCACCCGCGCTGCTCGCCCGCGTGCTGGTGGCGCTGCTGCTGGTGCGCTTCATCGTGCCGGCGGCCGGCATGGCGAGCGACGTCGTCTATCGCGGCTTCATGCAGGAACAGTACGCCGCCGGCCAGCAGGGCATCGAGCAGGCCTCGCAGGCCATCGGCGCACTCGCCCCCGACGGGGGCGCCGCCGACAGGAAGTGGTGGCAGCTCGACAGGCACATC
>JAEHDO010000343.1 GCA_016880375.1 Betaproteobacteria bacterium
AGTTCGGCCAGGCGATCGGCGAGTTCCAGCTCATGCAGGGCAAGCTGGCCGACATGTACAGCACCTGGCAGGCCTGCCGCGCCTACGTCTATGCCGTGGGCAAGGCCTGCGACCGCGGCGACCACGCTCGCACGCTGCGCAAGGACGCCGCCGGCGCGATCCTGTATTCCGCCGAGAAGGCGACCTGGATGGCCGGCGAGGCGATCCAGGCCCTCGGCGGCGTCGGCTACACCAACGAATATCCGGCCGGACGCCTGTGGCGCGACGCCAAGCTGTATGAAATTGGGGCTGGCACGTCGGAGATCCGCCGGATGTTGATTGGCCGCGAACTGTATTCGGAGACCATGTAATGGATGCCAGCCCCAATTCGTCGCAGGCTAATGTGAGCGCAGCGAACGTTAAGGCGCGCAGCGCCGGCCGGAGACAAATCGGCGCCGGCACCAGCGAGATCCGCCGCATGCTGATCGGCCGCGAACTCTACAGCGAGACCATGCCATGAGCAGTGAACCCAGAGCGCTGCAGCAGGAGTGGCTGGAAGCGGCCAAAGCCGTGCGCGAGAAAGTGCAGGCGCCCGGCGTGCTGCCGCTGTCGGCCATCCGCGATTGCAGTGGCCTGGAGATCTTCCGGCGCATGCTGCGCGGCGAGCTGCCGCCGCCGCCGATTGCAGAAACGCTGGACTTCGCCCTGGTCGAGGTCGAGAAGGGCCGGGTCGTCTTCCAGGGCCACCCCGCGCCGGCGCATTTCAATCCGATCGGCACCATCCATGGCGGCTGGCAGGCGACGCTGCTCGATTCCTGCATGGCCTGCGCCGTGCAAACCCAGCTCGAGGCCGGCCAGGCCTTCACCTCCCTCGAGATCAAGGTGAACTTCCTGCGCGCCCTGAGCGACAAGGTCGGCCCGGTGCGCGCCGAGGGAAGGGTGATCCAGGTCGGCCGCCAGATCGGCATCGCCGAGGGCAGCCTCTACGATGCCGCCGGCAAGCTCTACGCCCACGGCACCACCACCTGCCTGATTTTCGACCACGGAAATTTGAGACGACCATGATCGAGACCGCCCGCGGCACCGTGCACGAGTGGCAGCGCGACCACATGGGCCACATCAACGTGCGCGCCTACCTGGAGTTCTTCGACCACGCCGCCTGGCAGACCTATGCCGCGCTCGGCCTGACCGCCTCGCTGCTGAGGAGCGGCGCCGTGAACCTGGCGGCGGTGCAGCAGAACGTCAGCTACCAGAAAGAACTCTATCCCGGCGACACCATCGCCGTGCGCACCGGCGTGCTGGAGCTGCGCGAAAAGGTCGTGCGCTTCCGCCACGAGCTCAGCAACACCGAGACGAACGAGGTGGCCGCCATCTGCGAATTCACCATCGTCTGTCTCGACGCCAAAACGCGCAAGGCCTGCCCCTTCCCGCCGATCGTGGCGGAAAAGGCGGGTCCGCTCATGATCGGGGAAAAGTAATGGCCGAGATGGTCGAAACCTACCGCGGCACGGTTTATCCCTGGCACTGCGACCACATGGACCACATGAA
>JAEHDO010000344.1 GCA_016880375.1 Betaproteobacteria bacterium
AGGAGCAGTACAAGGCGGAGAAGCCCGGCTCGATGTGGCTGCGCATGATCGCCGCCGGCGGCGGCGGCGGACTGACTTTCGAGCAGCCCGAGGTGAACATCGTGCGCAGCGCCTACTACGCGCTGATCTCGGCGCTGTCGGGTACGCAGCCCATGGCGCTGTGTTCCTACGACGAGGCCTCCACGATACCGACCGAGTACTCGGCGCGCATCTCGCTGCGCACCATGCAGCTGCTCATCGAGGAGATGGGCCTCACCGAGACGGTCGACCCGCTCGGCGGTTCGTTCTACGTCGAGACCCTGACCAACCAGATGCGGCAGAAGATGGAGGAGATCATGGCCGAGGTCGATGCCCAGGGCGGCATCGTCAAGCTGGTCTCCGAGGGCGCCATCCAGGCCAAGGTCTCCGCCCAGGCCTACCAGATGCAGCGCGACATCGAGTCCGGCAAGTTCCGCAAGGTCGGCGTCAACTGCTACCGCAACGAACAGGAAGAGGAGCACCCGGTCGAGTTCCACCCCTACAACGAGGAGGACACGCGGGTGCAGATCGCCGGCCTCGACAAGATCCGCGCCGAGCGCGACCAGGCCAAAGTGACGCTGGCGCTGACGCGGCTGTCTGCCGACGCCACTTCGGGCCGCAACGTCATGCCGGCCCTCGTTGAGGCCGTCAAGGCCTACGCCAGCGTCGGCGAAATGACGAAAGAGCTCGTGAAGATCTTCGGCCGCTACCAGGAACCCATTCGCTTTTAGAAGGATAAGGAATGACCGCACTCGACAACTACGTGGCGCCCACCAGCCTGGAACAGGCTGTGGAGCAGCTGCAGGAACTCGGCGAGGTGACCATCCTCGCCGGCGGCACCGACCTGATGCCGCAGGCCAATGCCGGCCGTGTCAAGTTCAAGCGCACGCTGATGAACATCCGCCGCATCCCGGAGCTGCGCGGCATCGTTCGCGAGGATGGCGAGATCCGCATCGGCGCGCTGACCACCATCACGGAGATCATGGCGCACCCGCTGGTGCGCGAGCACCTGCCGCTGCTCGTCTCCACCGGCGACCATTTCGCCAGCGGCCAGATTCGCAACGCCGCCACCCTCGGCGGCAACATCTGCAACGCCTCGCCCGCAGGCGACACCCTGGTGCCGCTGATGGTGCTCGACGCCAGCGTCGAACTCGCCTCCAAGCCCGACGACAAGCTTTTCCGCCGCAGCATGCCGCTGCCGGAGTTCTTCGTCGGCCCCGGCAAGACGCGCCTCGCCCCGGCCGAACTGCTCACCGCCGTGCGCATCCCGATCCCGCCGAAGGGCTTCGTCGCCCGCTTTCACAAATTCGGCACTCGCCCGGCCCTGGACATCTCGGCGATCTCCATCGGCGTCGCCGGCGTGCTCGAGGACGGCAAGTTCTCGAAGGTGCGCGTCGCCTTCGGCGCCGTGGCGCCGACGCCGGTTTGCGGCTGCGCCACCGAAGAGGCGCTTGAGGGCAGGAAGCTCGACGCCGCCGCCATCGCCGCCGCCGCGAAAGCGGCGCAGGACGAAGTGCATCCCATCTCCGACGTGCGCGCCAGCGCCTGGTACCGCAAGGAGATGATCCACAACATGACGAAGAGGATCCT
>JAEHDO010000345.1 GCA_016880375.1 Betaproteobacteria bacterium
CTTCGCTGCTGCGGTTGGCATGGGCATTGCGGGCCAAGAGGTAGTCCAGCGCTTCCACCCCGTCGGTGCATAGCACCACCATGCTTTCCTGGATGACAGGTTGCAGCGCCTTCAGGATCAGCCGGGCGTCCTCGGGCGAATCCTCGGCCAGCAGCAGGGCATGTGTGCTCAAGAGAACCTTCTCGGATCGGGACGATCTATCTGCTTATAGGCATATTCTAGCGGAACACCCGGGCTCCCGAAATCAGGCCCAGGCACAGCACGGTATCATAGCGGCAATGAAAATTCGCTTCACTGTTTTTTTCGCTTTCCTCGCAGCGCTTGCACAGGGTGCGATCGCCCAGGGCCTGCCCGATCTGGGCGAAATCTCGCAGGCCGACCTGCCGCCGCACCTTGAGCGGCGCATCGGCGAATCGATCATGCGCGACATCCGGTTGCGGGAGCCGAGCTATATCGACGATGTCGAGGTCACAACCTATCTCAACACGCTTGGCGCCCGCCTCTCGGCGGCGACGCCCGAGGCGGGCAGGTATTTCGAGTTTTTCGCCATCCGCGATGCCACGCTGAATGCCTTCGCCCTGCCTGGCGGTTATATCGGCGTGCATAGCGGTCTCATCCTGGCGGCACAGTCGGAATCCGAACTGGCCGGGGTGCTGGCCCATGAAATCGCCCACGTCACGCAGAAACACCTGGCGAGACTCATGGGCAAGCAGAACCAGGCCCAGATGACGCAATGGCTGGCGATCGCCGTGGCCATCCTGGCGGCACGCTCGAGTTCCGATGCCAGCCAGGCGGCGATGGTTGCCGGCACGGCCGCTGGCGTGCAGACCATGCTCAATTACTCGCGCGAATTCGAGCATGAGGCCGACCGCATCGGCATTCAGACGCTCGAGAAGGCCGGTTTCGATGTGCGCGGCATGGCCGCCTTTTTCGAACGCATGCAGAAGTTCGGCCGGCTCTATGAGAACAATGCGCCCGGCTACCTGCGTACCCATCCGCTGACCACCGAGCGCATCAGCGACATGGAAAACCGCATCCTCAACGCACAGTATCGCCAGGTTGCCGATTCCGTCGAATTCCAGCTGGTGCGCGCCAAGTTGCGCGCTGTCCTGGGTACGCCGCAGGATGCTGTCGCCGATTTCGAGTTCCAGCTGCGCGAGCGCAAGTATCTTTCCGAGGGCGCCGCCCGCTATGGCCTGGCGGCGGCGCATCTCAGGGCGAAGAATTTTGCCGCTGCCGAGCGCCAGGTAGCCGAGTTGCGCAGCATGAAGCTGGTGTCGCCCATGGTGGACACGCTCGCCGCCGACCTGCGGCGGATGCAGGGCGATCCGGCTGGCGCGCTGAAGATCTACCGGGAGGCACGCAGCCGATATGCCCGCAACAAGGCCTTGCTCTACGGCCAGATCGATGCACAGCTGGCGGATGGCCAAGCGCAGGAGGCGCTCAAGACGGCGACCGCCGAATTGCAGCTGACGCCTTCCGACCCGATCCTCCATGGCCTGCAGGCCAGGAGCTATGCCGCACTCGGCAAGCGCCTGCAGCAGCACCGCGCCCAGGCCGAGCTGTATGCCCTGCAGGGGCAGCTGGTGGCTGCAGTCCAGCAGCTGGAACTGGCGCAGAAGGCCGGGGATGGCGACTTTTTCGAGCACTCGCAGGTCGACGCCCGGCTGCGCGAACTGAAGATCCGGCAGCAGGAGGAAGCGAAGCAGAAGTTGCCTCTGTGAGGCCAGCCTCGATCAGCCAAAGTTGATATAGGTCAAAAAATCGACCCCCCCTATTTCACAATAAAATAAAACGATTATTTGGCCCTTGGGGAAGTGCTAGCCTTCGCTCCTTCGATAAGAATCCATAGGGAGGAGAACGCATGGCATTGGTCAATCCCCACGGCGGGGGTGCGCTGAAGCCCTTGTTGCTGCAGGGCGAGGCGTTGAAGGCCGAACTGGCACGCGCCCAGGCGTTGCCGAAGATCAAGGTCAGCTCGCGCGAGAAGGGCGACATCATCATGCTGGGCATCGGCGGCTTCACGCCGCTCGACGGCTTCATGACCCACAGCGACTGGCAGGGCGTGTGCGACGGCATGAAGATGGCCAACGGCCTGTTCTGGCCGATCCCCATCACGTTGTCCACCGACGAGGGGGTCGCCGACGGCATCAAGACCGGCTCCGACGTGGCGCTGCTCGATCCCGACAGCGGCGAGATCCTTGCCACCCTGAAGGTCACCGAGAAGTACAAGATCGACAAGGCGCACGAGTGCGCCATGGTCTTCAAGACCACCGACCTGGAGCATCCCGGCGTCAAGATGGTGATGGAGCAGGGCGACGTGAACCTCGCCGGCCCCGTCAAGGTGCTCTCGCAGGCCGAGTTCCCGTCGAAGTACGGCGACCTTTTCATGACCCCGGCGCAGACCCGCGCCCTGTTCGAGTCCTACGGCTGGTCCAAGGTTGCCGCCTTCCAGACGCGCAACCCGATGCACCGCTCGCACGAGTACCTGGCCAAGGTGGCCATCGAAACCTGCGATGGCGTGCTGATCCACTCGCTGCTCGGCAACCTCAAGCCCGGCGACATTCCCGCCGACGTGCGTTCCGATGCGATCGCGACGCTGGCCGAACACTATTTCGTCAAGAAGACCGTGGTGCAGGCCGGCTACCCGCTCGACATGCGCTACGCCGGTCCGCGCGAGGCGCTGCTGCATGCCCTGTTCCGCCAGAACTACGGCTGCTCGCACCTCATTGTCGGCCGCGACCATGCCGGCGTCGGCAGCTACTACGGCCCGTTCGACGCCCACCACATCTTCGACGAGATCCCCAAGGGCGCGCTGGAAACCCAGCCACTGAAGATCGACTGGACGTTCTGGTGCTACAAGTGCGGCGGCATGGCCTCCGCGCGCACCTGCCCGCACGGCGATGCGGACCGTCTGCTGCTCTCCGGCACCAAGCTGCGCAAGATGCTCTCGGAAGGCGACGACGTGCCGGCGGAGTTTTCCCGGCCGGAAGTGCTGGAAATCCTGCGGGCCTATTACGCAGGGCTGACTGAGAAGGTGGAGATCAAGCTGGCCGGCCACTCCGCGCGGTAACGCGCGGACGTAAACCCGGGCCAGATAGGTTTTTTGGATTATGCCGGCGCACCAGCGCCGGGGTCGTTTTTTTAGGAGAAGGAAAAATGCCAACTTTCGTACGTACCGAGAAATGCGATGGCTGCAAGGGCCAGGACAAGACGGCTTGCATGTACATCTGCCCGCACAACCTGATGAAGCTGGACAAGGACGGTTCGGATACCGGCCATGCCATGAAGGCCTTCAACCAGGAGCCCGAGCAGTGCTGGGAGTGCTACTCCTGCGTGAAGATCTGCCCGCAGAACGCCATCGAAGTGCGCCACTACGCCGACATCGTGCCGCTGGGCGGCTCGGTGCAGCCCCTGCGCGGTTCCGACTCCATCATGTGGACCATCAAGTTCCGCAACGGCACCCTGAAGCGCTTCAAGTTCCCGATCCGCACGACGTCCGAGGGCTCGATCGATCCCTACGGCGGCAAACCGATGCCCAAGCTGGCCGAACTCACCACGGACGGTGTGTTTACCAAGGCTGTCATGGGCGGCTACCGTGCCGGCAATCCCGCAGAACTGATCCGCAAGTAATTTTTGAGCGAGGAATAGAAAATGTCTGGAACTTTTGACAAACCCGAGATCGTCCAGGAAGACCTGGATATCCTGCTGATCGGCGGCGGCATGGCCTGCTGCGGAACCGCATACGAAATGATGCGCTGGGCCGAGGCCGTCAAGGCCGAGACCGGCACCGAACTGAAGATCAAGCTGGTCGACAAGGCCGCCATGGACCGCTCCGGCGCCGTGGCGCAGGGCCTGTCCGCCATCAACACCTACATCGGCCCGGAGCAGGATCCGGCCGACTATGCCCGCATGGTCTCCAACGACCTGATGGGCATCACCCGCGACGACCTGGCCTACGACCTCGGCCGCAACGTCGACGACTCCGTGCACCTCTTCGAGGAGTGGGGCCTGCCGATCTGGAAGACCGACGCCGAAGGCGTGCGCCATGACGGCGCCGAGTCGCAGCGCGAAGGCCTGCCCGCCCTGAAGGACGGCGGCAAGCCGGTGCGTTCGGGCAAGTGGCAGATCATGATCAACGGCGAATCCTACAAGTGGATCGTCGCCGAAGCCGCCAAGAAGGCGCTCGGCCTCGACCGCATCCAGGAGCGCGTCTTCATCGTCAAGCTGGTGAACGACA
>JAEHDO010000045.1 GCA_016880375.1 Betaproteobacteria bacterium
CGCGGGAATGACGATCTTATGCCCCTGGCCGAACAATCCTGCTACCACTGCGGCCTCCCCGTCCCGCAGGGACTGACTTTCCCGGTCACCATCGACGGTGCGCCGCGCGAAATGTGCTGCGCCGGCTGCCAGGCGGTGGCGCAGGCCATCGTCGACAACGGCCTCGACGACTACTACCGGCACCGCGATGCACTGCCGGAAAGCCCGCGCGAGGCGCTGCCCGCCGTGCTGGGCGAACTGACTTTGTTCGACCATCCCGATGTGCAGAAGAGCTTCGTGCGGCCACTGCCCGATCACGAGCGCGAAGCCTCCCTCATCCTCGAAGGCATCACCTGCGCCGCCTGCGTCTGGCTCAACGAGCAGCATCTGACGCGCCAGGCCGGCGTCACGGCGGTGGAAATCAACTACGCCACGCGGCGCGCCCGCGTGCGCTGGGACGAGCAGCAGATCAGGCTCTCCGGCATCCTCGCAGCGGTGGCGGCCATCGGCTACCACGCCTACCCCTACGATGCCGCCCGATCCGAGGAGATCGCCAATCGCGAGCGCCGCGCCGCGCTGTGGCGCCTGTTCGTTGCCGGCTTCGGCATGATGCAGGTGATGATGTATGCGCTGCCGGTGTACCTGGCGGACGCGGGCACCATGAGCGCGGACGTCGAGCAGCTCATGCGCTGGGCCAGCCTGGTGCTGACGCTGCCGGTCGTGGTGTATTCCGCCGCACCCTTCTTCCGCAACGCCTGGCGCGACCTGCGCCTCGCGCGGGTCGGCATGGACGTGCCGGTGGCGCTGGGGGTCGGCGCCGCCTTTGCCGCCAGCCTGTGGGCGACGCTCGCCGGCGCGGGAGAGGTGTATTTCGACTCGGTGACGATGTTCGTCTTCCTGCTGCTCGGTGGCCGCTATCTGGAGATGCTGGCGCGCCACCGGTCGGTGCGCTCGATCGAGCGTGTCGGCCGCGCCCTGCCGGCCTTCGCCGAGCGGCTGACGGCGTTTCCCGCCATGGAGACCGAACGGGTGGTCGTCTCGGCCCTCGCCGCCGGCGACCGGGTGCTTGTGGCGCCGGGTCAGACCGTTCCCGCCGACGGCCGCGTGCTGCGCGGCGAGAGCGAGGTCGACGAATCCCTGCTGACCGGCGAGAGCCGTCCCGTCGCCAAGACCGCCGGCAGCGAATTGACCGGCGGCACGACGAATGTCCGCAGTCCGCTGGTGCTGCAGGTGGAGAAGGTCGGCGAGGCCAGCCGGCTCGCCGCCATCGTGCGCCTCATGGAGCGGGCCATAACCGAGAAGCCGCGCGTGGTACAGCTGGCCGATCGCGTCGCCGCCTGGTTCGTTGCGGCGCTGCTGCTGCTGGCGCTGGCCACCGGCATCGCCTGGAGCCAGATCGACGCTTCGCGCGCCTTGTGGGTGTTCGTCTCGGTGCTGGTGGTGAGCTGCCCCTGCGCGCTGTCGCTGGCGACACCGGCGGCGCTGGCGGTGGCCACCGGCGCCTTTTCGCGCCTGGGCCTGCTGGTGTCTCGCGGCCATGCCATCGAGACCCTGGCGCGCGCCGACCATTTCGTCTTCGACAAGACCGGCACGCTGACCTGGGGCAGGCTGCGCCTGCGGCAGACGCTGCCTCTCGCCGGCCTGTCTGCCAAGGAGGTGCTGCGCCTGGCGGCGGCGCTGGAGCAGGGCTCGGAACATGCCATCGGCGCGGCGCTGCGCCAGGCGGAGGAAGCCGCGACATTGCCGCAGCCGCAGGCGCTGCAAAGCCACACCGGCCAAGGGGTGGAAGGCACGCTCGACGGCCGCCGCCTGCGCCTGGGTCGGCCCGGGTTTGCCGGCCCCCTGCCAGGACTGCCGCTGCCGCCCGAAGCGCTGGCGCTGTTCGCGACCGGCGACACCTGCGTGGCGCTGGCCGACGACACCGCCTGGCTGGCCGTGTTCCGGCTGGGGGACGAAATGCGCGCCGAGACGGGCGAACTGGCGCGCCGCTTGCGCGATTTCGGCTGCGGCATCTCCGTCCTTTCCGGCGATTCCCCCGAGGCGGTGGCGCAGGTGGCCACGGCTTTGGCCATCGAGGATGCCCACGGCGGCATGTCGCCCCAGGACAAGCACGACTTCATCGTCCGCCTGCAGCAGCGGGGTGCCGTGGTGGCGATGGTCGGCGATGGCGTGAACGATGCACCGGTCCTGGCCCAGGCGCAGGTCTCCGTGGCCATGGGCGGCGGGACGGAACTGGCGCGCAACCGGGCCGACATCGTGCTGCTGGGCGAGGATCTCGGGCGGCTGGCGGAGGCGGTGGCGCTGGCGCGCCGCACCCGGCGCGTGGTGCGGCAGAACCTCGGCTGGGCTTTCGCCTACAATCTGTCTGCGATCCCGCTGGCGATGCTCGGCTGGATCACGCCGTGGATGGCCGGCATCGGCGTGTCGGCCAGTTCATTGCTGGTGGTGCTGAACGCGCTGCGGCTGCAGCGTGGCGGAAACAACTGATGGAAATCCTCTACCTGCTGATTCCGCTCTCGGTCGTGCTGGTCTTCCTGATCGGCCTGGTCTTCTGGTGGTCGGTCAGGAGCGGACAGTACGACGATCTGGAAGGGCCTGGCTATCGTGTCCTGATGGACGACGACCGCCCCAATTCGGCCGCAGCCCCCGGGCGACGGGCAGAGCCGGAAAATGAGAAAAATAGCGCCCGGAATTGACCACGATTTGATGCATATCAATTCTTTCCGGAAGCCGCTTATCCATACTTCGTCCAAGGTTTTGGGTTCGGCAACGAACCCGGAGTCTTGTCTCTCTGTTGGGGTTGGGGTGCGCATTGCGCACCCTTTTTTTGCCCCCATTAAAATAACTTTCAATCGCAAATGATCGAGGTTTGATAATTTTGACATAAATCAAACATGAACCGATTATTTACGGGTATCCTTACAATTTATAGGGGTATCCTGCCGACATCCCCGAAACCATTCTGCGTTACTTAAACGAGGCCTTCCGTATGGACAACCCATCGACCTATAACTACAAGGTGGTGCGCCAGTTCGCCGTGATGACGGTGGTCTGGGGCATCGTCGGCATGCTGGTTGGCGTGATCATCGCCGCGCAACTGGTGTGGCCGGAACTCAATTTGCATGAGTTTCTCGGCTACGGCCGTTTGCGGCCTTTGCATACGAATGCCGTGATCTTCGCCTTCGGCGGCTGTGCGCTCTTCGCCACGTCCTATTACGTGGTGCAGCGCACCTGCCACACGCCGCTGTTCTCGCCGGGGCTGGCCGCCTTCACCTTCTGGGGCTGGCAACTGGTCATCGTGCTGGCCGCGGTGACGCTGCCGCTGGGCATCACCACCAGCAAGGAGTACGCTGAACTGGAGTGGCCAATCGACATCCTCATCACCCTCGTCTGGGTGGCTTACGCCGTGGTCTTCTTCGGCACCATCATGAAGCGCAAGGTGCCGCACATCTACGTCGCCAACTGGTTCTACGGCGGCTTCATCCTCACGGTGGCGCTGCTGCACCTGGTCAACAGCTGCGAGATCCCGGTGACGCTGACCAAGTCCTACTCCTGCTATGCCGGCGTGCAGGACGCCATGGTGCAGTGGTGGTACGGCCACAATGCGGTGGGTTTCTTCCTCACCGCGGGATTCCTCGGCATGATGTACTACTTCGTACCCAAGCAGGCCGGCCGGCCGGTGTACTCCTACCGCCTCTCGGTGGTGCACTTCTGGGCGCTGATCTTCACCTACATGTGGGCCGGCCCGCACCATTTGCACTACACCGCGCTACCGGACTGGACCCAGTCGGTGGGCATGATCTTCTCGCTGATCCTGCTGGCGCCCTCCTGGGGCGGCATGATCAACGGCATCATGACCATGTCGGGCGCCTGGCACAAA
>JAEHDO010000346.1 GCA_016880375.1 Betaproteobacteria bacterium
CTGCAGGAAGCCGGCCGCCTGATCCTCGCCGGACCCTGTCCGGCCATCGACTCGCCCGATCCGGGCCCGGCCGGCTTCTCCGGCAGCCTGATCGTCGCCGAGTTCGAATCCCTCGCCGCGGCGCAGGACTGGGCGGAAGCCGATCCCTACTTCACGGAGGCTGTCTTCGCCGGCATGCGGGTGCTGCCTTTCAGGAAAGTGCTCCCGGCGTGAACACCATCGACACCATGCGCGAAAAACTGGCTGCGCTGGAGCCGCTGCGGCTGGAGGTCCTCGACGACAGCGCGAAGCACGCCGGCCATGCCGGCGCCGGAGGCGGCGGCCACTATCGCCTGACCATCGTCTCGCGCCGTTTTTCCGGCTGCGGCACGATGCAGCGGCACCGCTTGATTTACGAGGCGTTAGGGCCCATGATGCGCGGGGAAATCCATGCCCTCAGCATCAAGGCGCTGGCGCCTGAAGACACCGATTAACCCAACGCAAGGAAAATACATGAAACACACCCTACCCCGCCTGACCGCCCTGCTCGTTGCCGGCATCCTGCTGCAAGCGCCGCTGCATGCCCAGGAGGCGAAGCCCGCCGCCAAGGCTGCCGGCAAACCGGGCGTCATCGCCACCGTCAACGGCGTGGCCATCCCGACTGCCCGGGCCGATGCCCTGCTGCAGTCGCAACTCGCCCAGGGCCAGAAGGATTCCGAGCAGTTGCGTGGAGCGGTCCGCAACGACCTGATCAATCGCGAAATGCTCTCGCAGGCGTCGAAGAAGAAGGGATTCGACAAGAAGCCCGAGGTGCAAGCCCAGTTCGAGCTGTCGCGCCAGGGCATTTTGGTGAATGCCTACCTGCAGGATTTCATCGCGAAAAACCCGGTGAGCGATGCGGCGGTGAAGAACGAATACGATGCCATCGTCAAAACCATGGGCAACAAGGAATACAAGGCGCGCCATATCCTGGTGGAGAAGGAGGACGAGGCCAAGAGCATCATCACCCGCCTGCAGAAGGGCGAGAAATTCGACGAACTGGCGAAGCAGTCCAAGGATCCGGGCAACAAGGATCGCGGCGGCGATCTCGGCTGGTCCGCGCCTTCCGGCTACGTGAAACCTTTCGCCGACGCGCTGGTTGCAATGGACAAGGGCAAGTTCTCAGCCACGCCGGTGAAAACCGAGTTCGGCTGGCACGTCATCCAGCTCGACGACGTCCGCGACCTGAAGCATCCGCCGCTCGACGAGGTCAAGCCGCAGATCCAGCAGCGCCTGCAGCAGCAGGCCCTCGAAAAGCACATCTCGGAACTGCGCGCCAAGACCAAGGTTGAGTAAACGCTTTCCCAGGCATTGAAATCGGCGCCACGGCGCCGATTTTTTTGTCCCCTGCAGGGCGGCCGCTGCGACGTTATGTCGCATCCCCCTGTCGCAGCCGCTCGGTTAGGATTGCCCCAACAGACTTCAGGGGAATCGCCATGAACCAGCCGCAGCCCGCCGCCCAGACCGACCCGAACAACCCCGAAATGGCCTCCCTCCTGCTCGGCGCGGGTTTCGCCCTCGCCTCGCTGATCCTGCTGCCCGCCGTCGCCCAGCGCATCGGCATGGGTTCCAGCCTGACCATCGCCCTGCGCGGCGCGCTGATGCGCGCGGCCAACCGCTTCTAGGAATTTATCGCAACACTTGATCCGGCGCGCTTGCCGGCGCGCCCCACTTCTGCAATTCTCTGGATGCGGCCCGGTGCCCGTCCGATCATGCGTCAGATTACAGCCTTTTCCGTTTCCATCCTTTTCGCCGCGGCCCTCGCCGGCTGTTCCGAGCAGCGTGTCGAGCCCCCCACGCCCAAGGGCGGCGACTTCGTCCTGCGTTCGGCCGACGGCCCGGTGGACACCAGGGCGCTGCGCGGCAAGGTGCTGCTCATCTACTTCGGCTATACGCACTGTCCGGATGTCTGCCCGGCTTCGCTCGCCGCCGGCGCACAAATGCTCAACACACTGTCGGCCGAAGAGCGCGGCAAGGTCCGCCTGATCATGGTCTCGGTCGACCCGGAGCGCGACACGCCGGCGCGCCTGAAGGAATACGCTGCCTATTTCCATCCCGAGATGATCGGCGTCACCGGCACGCCGGAAGAAACCGTCGCCGTCGCCCAGTCCTTCGGCGCCGGCTACATTCGCCAGCCGGCGCGGCCGGACGGCGGCTACGCGGTGGACCACACCACGCGCACCTATGTCGTGGCGCCGGACGGCAAACTGGCCGCCAGCCTCGATCTCGGCACGCCGGCTGAGAAGGTCGTCGAAACGGTGCGCGGATTGCTCCGATGAAGCCTCGCCCCTCCAGTCTCGCCTTTGTCGCGCTCGGACTCGCCGCGGCGGGCTTCGCTGCGACCTTTCTCGATGCGGCGTGGCTGCGCGATCACGGCGCACGGCAGCTCGCCGAGCGCGGTGCGCTGGCAGCACGCCTCGGCCTCACCGATCTCGCGCTGTTCACCGAGGCCCGCTACACCCGCCATCCCTCGCAGGCCGACCTGCATTCGGCCTTCCAGGACCATCCGGTGGCGCTGGAGCATTTCCCCACCGGCTCGCTGCTGCCGCCGCCTGCCTCGCTCGTTTCACACCATGAACGCCTGGATCGAAAAACAGCGTCACCTGATTGACTTCACGCTGGCTTCGCTGGCACGGCGGCGGACGAAGAACCTCGGTCTGCTGCTGGTCTACACGCTGCTGGTGTTCGTGCTCGCCTCGGTGGCGCTGTACACGCACGCGCTGCGCCAGGAGGCGGCGCAGATCCTCAAGCGGTCTCCCGAGATCGTCCTGCAGCGCATGGTGGCGGGCCGCCACGACCTGATCCCGCCCGGCTACCTCGAGAGGATCGGACGCATCCGCGGCGTGCAGACCATCGAGGGCCGCCTGTGGGGCTACTACTACGATCCGGTGGTGAAGGCCAACTACACCTTCATGGCGCCGACGGCGGAAGCCGTGCAGCCCGGCACGCTGGTCGTCGGGCCGGCGGTGGCGCGCTCGCGCGGCCTCGCCCCCGGCAACACGATTTCCTTCCGCGCCTACTCCGGCAAGCTGTTCGCCTTCACCGTCGCCGGCGTGCTGCCGCATGCGTCCGAACTCGTCTCCGCCGACCTGGTGCTGATGAGCGAGGCGGACTTCCGCGCCTTCTTCGAATACCCGGCCGGCCACCACACCGACATCGCGCTGTCGGTGGCCAATCCGCTGGAAGTGCGCACCGTCGCCGCCAAGCTCGCCGCTGCCCTGCCGGATTCGCGGCCGATCCTGCGCGAAGAGGTGCTGCGCACCTATGCCTCGGTCTTCGACTGGCGCGAGGGCATCGTGCTGGCCCTGCTCTCGGCGGCGATCTTCGCCTTCGCCATCCTCGCCTGGGAAAAGGCTTCCGGCCTCTCCGCCGAGGAGAAACGCGAGATCGGCATCCTCAAGGCCATCGGCTGGGAAACCGGCGACGTCATCAAGATGAAGCTGTGGGAAGGCGGCCTCATCTCGCTCACCGCCTTCCTCGTCGGCTTCATTGCCGCCTACGTGCAGGTGTTCCGTTTCGGCGCCCCGCTGTTCGAGCCGGTGCTGAAGGGCTGGGCCGTGCTCTACCCGCGCTTCGAACTGGTGCCGTCCATCGACGGCCTGCAGGTGGCGACGCTGTTCTTTTTCACCGTCTTCCCCTACATGGCGGCGGTGCTGGTGCCGATCTGGCGCGCCGCCATCACCGACCCCGACGCGGCGATGCGGTCATGATCGAGCTCAAGCAAATCCGCAAGGCCTTCAACCAGGGCCGGCCCAACGAGTTCTGGGCGCTGAACGGCATCGACCTCGCCATCGAAGCGAAGAAGGTCACGGCCTTCCAGGGCCCGAGCGGCTCGGGCAAGACCACGCTGCTGACCATCGTCGGCTGCCTGGCGCGCCCCACCAGCGGCCGCGTGCGCCTGGCCGAGGACGACCTCTCCGGCCTGCCCGAGCGCTTCCTCACCGACGTCC
>JAEHDO010000347.1 GCA_016880375.1 Betaproteobacteria bacterium
ATGCCCAGCGCCAGCACGCGGCGCGACTGCGCCGGGTCGACGATGCCGTCGTCCCACAGCCGCGCCGTGGCGTAATAGGGGTGGCCCTGCGTCTCGTACTGGGCGCGCACCGGCGCCTTGAACTTCTCCTCTTCATCGGCCGGCCAGGCCTTGCCCTGCGCCTCCATGGCATCGCGGCGGATCTGTGCAAGCACGTTGGCGGCCTGTTCGCCGCCCATCACCGAGACGCGGCCGTTGGGCCACATCCACAGCATGCGCGGACTGTAGGCGCGGCCGCACATGCCGTAGTTGCCGGCGCCGTGGCTGCCGCCGATGATGAGGGTGAACTTCGGCACCTTGGCGCAGGCCACGGCGGTGACCATCTTGGCGCCGTCCTTGGCGATGCCGGCGTTCTCGTACTTGCGGCCGACCATGAAGCCGGTGATGTTCTGCAGGAACAGCAGCGGAATGCCGCGCTGCGCGCACAGCTGGACGAAGTGCGCGCCCTTCTGCGCCGACTCGCCGAAGAGGATGCCGTTGTTGGCGACGATGCCCACCGGATAGCCGTGGATGCGGGCGAAGCCGGTCACCAGCGTGGTGCCGTAGCGCGCCTTGAATTCGTCGAGGCGCGAGCCGTCCACGATGCGGGCGATGACCTCGCGCACCTCGAGCGGCTTGCGCGTGTCGAGCGGCACCGCGCCGTAGATTTCTTCCGGGTCGTAGAGCGGCTCCTCCGGCGTCGCCAGTTCCAGCGTCACCGGCTTCTTCCAGTTGAGGTTGGCGACGATGCTGCGGCAGAGGTGCAGGGCGTGGTGGTCGTTCTCGGCGAAGTGGTCGGCGACGCCGGAAATGCGCGTGTGCACGTCGGCGCCGCCGAGGTCCTCGGCGCTGACCACCTCGCCGGTGGCGGCCTTCACCAGCGGCGGGCCGCCGAGGAAGATGGTGCCCTGGTTCCTGACGATGATGGCCTCGTCCGACATCGCCGGCACGTAGGCGCCGCCGGCGGTGCACGAGCCCATCACCACCGCCACCTGCGGGATGCGCGCGGCGGACATGCTGGCCTGGTTGAAGAAGATGCGGCCGAAGTGGTCGCGGTCGGGGAAGACCTCGTCCTGCGTCGGCAGGTTGGCGCCGCCGGAGTCGACCAGGTAGACGCAGGGCAGGCGGTTCTGCGCGGCGATCTCCTGCGCGCGCAGGTGCTTCTTCACCGTGATGGGGAAGTAGCTGCCGCCCTTCACCGTGGCATCGTTGGCGATGACCATGCACTCGACGCCCTGCACGCGGCCGATGCCGGTGACGACGCCGCCTGAGGCGACCTCGTTGTTGTACATGCCCCAGCCGGCCATCGGCGAGAGTTCGAGGAAGGAGGTGCCGGGGTCGAGCAGCGCATCGATGCGGTCGCGCGGCAGCAGCTTGCCGCGGGCGACGTGCTTCTTGCGATGCTCCGCCGTGCCGCCGAGACTGACTTCCGCGGTCTTGGCGCGCAGGTCGTCGACCAGCGCGCGCATGGCGGCGGCGTTGGCGCGGAACTCGTCCGAGCGGGGATTGAGCTGGGATTTGATGACGGTCATGAAGTAACCTCAGAAGCCTCCGGTTTGCAGCCACTTCTCGATTTGGGGAAGCCGGTCGACACCCCAGAAGGGCTCGCCGTCGACGACGAAATACGGCGCGCCGCACATGCCCTTGGCGAG
>JAEHDO010000046.1 GCA_016880375.1 Betaproteobacteria bacterium
GAGGATGCCGAGGCAGCCGCCGGCGGTGATGGCGCCGGCCGACAGGCGGATGTCGTAGCCGTGGCGCAGCATGGCCGGGAAGGCGAGCAGACCCATCAGCGTCACCACGGCGCCGACGATGCCGGTGGCGGTGGCGAAAATGGCACAGGTGACGAGCGTGGCGACGGCAAGCGAGCCGGGAATGCGCGCCAGGGCGAGGTGGATGCTCCTGAACAGCTTCTCGATGAGGTTGGCGCGCTCGACCAGGTAGCCCATGAAGACGAACAGCGGGATCGAGATCAGCACGTCGTTGCTCATCACGGCGTAGGCGCGCTGCACCATCAGGTCGAGCGTCTGCCGCACGGCGAGGTCCGGGCTGCTGCTGTTGTAGGCGAGCCAGGCGAAGAACACGCCCATGCCCATCAGCGTGAAGGCGGTGGGGAAGCCGAGCATGATGGCGACCACCACCAGCGAGAGCATGAGCAGGCCGAGGTGGCCGTTGCTCATGTTGGTCCACGGCATGAATATCGCCGTGGTGAGGAGGATGAGGGCCATCAGGCCGAAGCCGAAGCGCAGCTCCTTCTTCATTTGTGTTCAACCTGCTTCAGCACCAGCTCATCGAGCCGGGCGATGTCCTCGTCCTTGACGTGCACCATCTCCTTCAGCTTGTCGACGTCGACTTCCTCGACGTCCTCCTCGCGCGAGGGCCAGGCGCCGTCGCGCAGGCAGATGATGCAGCGGACGATCTCGACCACCCCCTGGAACATCAGGAAGATGCCCGCCAGCGGAATGACGAACTTGAAGGGATAGAGCGGCAGCGGCTCGGGGCTGAAGGTCTGCTCGTTGATCGCCATCGATTCGTTGGCGAAGATCCAGCCGGCGTAGGTCAGGGCGAAGATGCCGGGCAGGAAAAAGAGGACGTAGAGCACCAGGTCGATGGTCGCCTGGGTGCGCGGCGCGAAGAAGCCGTAGAGCACGTCGCCGCGCACGTGGCCGCCCTTGGCCAGCGTGTAGGCGCCGGCCATCATGAAAAGCAGGCCGTAGAGCATGATCTGGGCGTCGAGCACCCAGGCGTGCGGCACGTTGAGCACGTAGCGGGAGAACACCTCCCAGGAAATCAGGCCGGTGAGCGCGACGATGGCCCAGCCGGTGACGTGGCCGGCCAGGGTGCTCGCCTTGTCTACGAAGAGCAGCAGCTTCTGCATGGGGTTCTCTGGGATGGGAATCCGCCCGGCGGCTGCCGGGCGGATGTCAGGGCAAGGTCAGCCCTTCTTCTTGGCGGGCGCGGCGCCCTTCTTGGCGAAGAAGTGGTTGTAGGCCATCTTGTAGTCGACGTTGGTGTCGTTCTGCCAGCGGCAGGCGCGCTGCGCGAAGTCCTTCATCGAGTCGCTCACCTTCTTGAAGGTCGGGTTCTCGGCGCTCTTCGCGGCGACGATCTTGTCCCAGGCCTCGAGCTGGCGGCGCAGGATGGCGTCCGGCGTCTTGTAGAACTTGACGCCCTGCTTCTCCTGCATCTCGATGTAGTCCTTGGAGTAGCGGTCGATGGCCTTCCACGACATGTCGGCGGAGGCGGCCTCCACCGAATGGTTGATGATGGTCTTCAGTTCGGCCGGCAGCGAGTCGTATTTCTTCTTGTTGAAGAGGATCTCGAACTGCTCCGAGCACTGGTGGAAGCTCTGCAGCATGCACACCTTGCTGACATCGGGGAAACCGAGCAGGCGGTCGGACGAGGCGTTGTTGAATTCGGCGCCGTCGATCAGGCCGCGGTCGATCGCCGGCACGATTTCGCCGCCGGGCAGCGGGTTCACCGCCACGCCCATGTCCTTGTAGATGTCGACGGCCAGGCCGACGGTGCGGAACTTCATGCCCTTGACGTCCTCGGCCTTGGTGACCGGCTTCTTGAACCAGCCGAAGGGCTGCGTCGGCATCGGCCCGTAGAGGAAGGACTGCACGTCGAGGTTGAGGCTCTTGTAGATGTCGTCGAGCATCTGCCTGCCGCCGCCGTAGTTGTGCCAGGCCAGCACCATGTTCGGGTCCATGCCGTAGGCCGGGCCCGAGCCCCACAGCGCCACGGCGGAGTTCTTGCCGTACCAGTAGGCGACCACGCC
>JAEHDO010000348.1 GCA_016880375.1 Betaproteobacteria bacterium
AGGCCCTTCCACAGGCGGTCGCGCAGCATGCGGATGCGCTCGTTTTCGCTCGCCATTTCCTCGCGCGCCAGGCGGAAGGCCTCGCCCATGCCGACGATCTGGTGCGTCGCCAGGGTGCCGGAGCGCATGCCGCGCTCGTGGCCGCCGCCGTGCATCTGCGCTTCCAGGCGGATGCGCGGCTTGCGCCGCACGTAGAGGGCGCCGATGCCCTTTGGGCCGTAGGTCTTGTGCGCCGAGAAGGACATCAGGTCCACCTTCAGCTTGCCGAGGTCGATCGCCACCTTGCCGGTCGCCTGGGCGGCGTCGACGTGGAAGACGACGCCCTTGCTGCGGCAGATCTCGCCCATCTGCTCGATCGGCTGGACGACACCGATCTCGTTGTTCACGTACATCACCGAGGCGAGGATGGTGTCGGGGCGCAGCGCCGCCTTGAACTGTTCCAGGTCGACCAGGCCGTTCTCCTGCGGGTCGAGGTAGGTCACCTCGAAGCCGTGGCGCTCCAGCTCGCGCGTGGTGTCGAGCACGGCCTTGTGCTCGGTCTTCACGGTGACGAGGTGCTTGCCCTTGCCCTGGTAGAAGAAGGCCGCACCCTTGATGGCGAGGTTGTTCGATTCGGTGGCGCCCGAGGTCCACACGATTTCCTTCGGATCGGCGCCCACCAGCGCCGCGACCTGCTCGCGCGCCTCCTCGACGGCCTTCTCGGCTTCCCAGCCGTAGGCATGCGAACGCGAGGCCGGATTGCCGAATTTTTCGACCAGCCAGGGAATCATCTGCTCGGCCACGCGCGGATCGACCGGGGTCGTCGCGGAGTAATCGAGGTAGATAGGGAATTTCAGCATTTTTTTCTCCATTGCTTCAGGCAGCCACCGCGGCCAGCCCCTTCAGTTTCCGAACCGTCTCGTCGAGCGCCTGCAAAAAGCGCGCGACGTCTTCTTGCGTATTGGCGCGGCCAAGCGAGACGCGCAGCGCGCCCTTCGCCATGCCCGGCTCGACGCCCATCGCCAGCAGGGTGTGCGAGGGCTCGGGCGAAACGCTCGAGCAGGCCGAACCGCTCGCCACCGCGTAGCCGGCGCGATCCAGTTGCGCCACCAGGGTCTCGCCGTCGATGCCGGCCAGCGTAAAAAATGTCGTGTTCGGCAGGCGCGGCGCATTGCGGCTGTAGATGCTCGCGCCGGGACCGGCGAGGCCCTCCTCGAGCCGGCCGCGCAGTTCCGCCAGGCGCGCCGCATCCGCTTCCAGTTGCGCCGTCGCCAGCTCGCAGGCGGCGCCGAAACCGACGATGGCCGCCACGTTCTCGGTGCCCGAGCGCAGGTTGCGCTCCTGGCCGCCGCCGGAAATCAGCGGCTTCAGCTCCACCCGCTTGTCCAGCACCAGCGCCGCGGCGCCCTTCGGGCCGTAGATCTTGTGCGCGGAAATAGTCAGTGCGTTCACGCCGGCGGCATTCAGGGCGCGGAAGTCGATGGCCACCTTGCCCAGCGCCTGCACCGCATCGGTGTGGAACCAGGCCCTTGCCGCCCTGGCCTGCGCCGCCAGCGCCGGAATGTCCTGCAGCACGCCGGTCTCGTTGTTGGCCAGCATCACCGACACCAGCTTCGCCGGCTTCGCCAGCGCCGCGGAAAAGTCAGCCGCCACGACACGCCCCTCGGCATCCACGGCAATCTCGTGAAGTCCCCAGCCGAGCCGCTTCAGGTCGGCCGCCGGCTCGCGCACGCAGGGGTGTTCGATGGCGGAGACGGCAATGGTTCCAGGCTTGAGGCAGGCCGCCGCGCCCTTGATGAACAGGTTGTTGGCCTCCGAGCCGCAACTGGCGAACACCACCTCGGTCGGGTGCGCCCCCACCGCCGCCGCCACCTGCTGTCGCGCCGCATCGATGGCGGCGCGTGCCGCACGGCCGTACTCGTGGCGGCTCGAGGGGTTGCCGTAGCGTTCCGTGAGGAACGGCAGCATCGCCTCCAGCACGCGCGCATCCGGCGGCGTCGTGGCGTTGTGGTCGAGATAGGCCGGGGCGAACACGGAACGGCTCTCAGGCCACCGCCACGTTGTCGCGCCGCGATCCGCGCAGGCGGTCGTCGATCGCCACCGAGGCCGCGACGGCCTTGGCCTTCGGCTGGTTTACCAGATCGTACAGGGACACCGAGGCGAGATATTCGTGCATGCGCTTGTTGAGGTTGGTCCACAGGTCGTGTGTCATGCAGCGATGCTCGTCCTGGCAGTTCTCCATGCCGCCGCAATTGGTGGCATCCAGCGGCTCGTCCACCGCCGCGATGATGTCGGCGACGGTGACTTCATTCATGCCGCGCGCCAGGCGGTAGCCGCCGCCGGGGCCGCGCACGCTGCCGACGATGCTGTGGCGGCGCAGCTTGCCGAACAGCTGCTCCAGGTAGGACAGGGAAATCTTCTGGCGCTCGCTGATGCCGGCCAGCGTCACCGGTCCGTTGGCCTGGCGCTGCGCCAGGTCGATCATTGCTGTCACCGCGAAGCGGCCTTTGGTCGTCAGTCTCATGGTTGGGTCCTCTCCAATAAAGCGCATTCGCGCCTAATACTTGAACATTTCAGTCGACTATACAAAACCCGATTAGTTCAGTCAACTATTTTGCCCAAATACTGCGGATCGAATTTGTCCGCCGTAGCCAGTTCGTCGGACAACTCCACGCCGGAACGCTCCAGCAGGCTGATCAGGCGTTCTATCCGCTTATCCGTATCGACCGCATGGTCAAGCAGACCATGTATTGCCTTGGCCAGGGGGTCGTCCTCGTTCAACGTCACGGCATAGGCCGAGAAGCCCATCTGGCCCGCCTTGATCTCCCGGTCGATCTCCTTGCGATCCTCGATGATGCGCGCCGGTATGCCTACCGCCGTCGCCCGCGCCGGCACGTCGCGCACCACCACGGCGTTGGAGCCGATCTTCGCCTCCTCGCCCAGGGTGATGGGCCCGAGCACCTTGGCGCCGGCGCCAATGACCACGCCGCGTTCCAGCGTCGGATGGCGCTTGCCCTTGCTCCAGGAGGTGCCGCCCAGCGTGACGCCGTGGTACAGCGTGCAGTCGTCGCCGATTACCGCCGTCTCGCCGATCACGACACCCATGCCATGGTCGATGAAGAAGCGGCGGCCGATCGTCGCGCCGGGGTGGATCTCGATGCCGGTGATCCAGCGGGCGAAATGCGAGTTCAGGCGCGCCAGCCACTTCAGGCCATGACCCCACAGCCAGTGGGAGAATCGATGAATGACCAGCGCATGCAGACCCGGATAGCAGGTCAGCACCTCCCAGGTCGTGCGGGCGGCGGGATCGCGGTCGAAAACGCAGGCGATGTCTTCTCGCAGGCGGCTGAACATCGGCTCACTCCATCAGGAAACGCTGAAATGTTACAAAAAACCCTCGACTTTAGTCAACTTTATCGCCGGGTTTCTTCATGAAGGTCTTGAGCATGCCGCGCAACAGGCTGACTTCGTCGCGCTCAAGCCGTATGCGGTCGAACAGCCGGCGCAGGCGCGGCATCAGGCGCTTCGGGTGGGCCGGGTCGAGAAAGCCGCTCTGCGTGACGGCGGCTTCGAGGTGCTCGTAGAAACGGCGGATCTCCTCGAAGCCGGCCGGCGGGTTGTCCGGCGCCGGCGGCGCGCCCGGTGCGATCGCCGCCAGGCGCAGTTCGTAGCACATCACCTGCACGGCAGCGGCAAGGTTAAGCGAGGAATAGTCCGGGCTGGCCGGGATCATCACCGGCAGGCTGCACAGCGCCACCTCCTCGTTGGAGAG
>JAEHDO010000349.1 GCA_016880375.1 Betaproteobacteria bacterium
ACCAGCCACTGCGCCATGCTCTGCGTGATGTGCAGGTAGCTCATGACGTAGGTGAACAGGAAGGCCATGGCGATGATCATCATGATCATGCAGGACTCGCGCGCCGTGCCGAGCAGGATCTCCTTCAGGTCGCGCCAGCGCCAGACGCCGTAGATGCCCACCACCAGGGCGAGCGAGCCGGCGGCGCCGACGCCGGCCACTTCCGAGGGCGTGCCCCAGCCGTCGTAGAGCGCCACCATCACCACGGCGATGAGCACGACGAAAGGCAGCAGGCGCGGCAGCGTCTCGAGCCGCTGGCGCCAGGTGAAGAATTCGGCCTGCAGCAGCGCGCTGGCCGCGCGCCCGGCGCGCGCCGCCTGCTTCTCGCGCCAGGCGGCGAACATCACCCACAGGGCGAAGATCACGGCGAGCAGGATGCCGGGAATGACGCCGGCGATGAACAGCTTGCCGATGGACTGCTCGGTGATGATGCCGTAGATGATCAGCGTCAGCGAGGGCGGGATGAGGATGCCCAGGGTGCCGCCGGCGGCGATGAGGCCGGAGGCCAGTTCCTCCGAATAACCGCGCTTCCTCATCTCCGGGATGCCCATGCCGCCCATGGCGGCGCAGGTGGCCGGGCTGGAACCGCACATGGCGGCGAACACCGAGCAGCCGAAGACGTTGGCCACCCCCAGGCTGCCGGGCAGCTTGTAGAGCCAGCGGTGCGCCGCCTCGTAGAGGTCGGCCGCCGCCCGCGTCTTGCCGATGGCCGCGCCCATCAGGATGAACAGCGGGATGGTCAGCAGGGTGAAGTTGTTCAGCTCGCTGTAGAGCGTCTCGGCGATGTTCTCCAGGTTGCTGGCCGGCATGAAGGCGAACATGAAGGCCAGCGCCGTGCCGCCCAGCGCGAAGGCGATGGGCATGCCGGAGAAGAGCAGCAGCAGCGCCGCGCCGAGGTAGAGCAGGCCGATCTCAAGCACGCCCATCGCGGCCTCCCTGCAACATGGGCGAGAGACGCTCGTCGACGATCTGCACCAGGTACTGCAGCGTCAGCAGGCTCATGCCCAGGGCGATGAAGGCGAAGGGAATCCACAGCTTCGGCCCCCAGGTGGAATTGCTCACCCAGCCCTCGCCCCAGGCCGTGGCGGTCAGCCGCCAGGCGTTGGCGGCGACGAAACCGCACAGACCGGCCGACCCCAGGTCGGCAAGCAGCAGCCGCCAGCGGTTGAAGCCGGCGGAAAGCACCGTGTCGACGATGTCGATGTTGACGTGGCCCTTGGCGGCCAGCGTGTAGGCGGCCGAGACGAAGGTCGAGGCGATGAGCATGTAGATGCACAGCTCCAGCGCCCAGTCGCTGGGAGAACCGAAGAAGTAGCGCAGCAGCACTTCCGCCGTGAGCACCAGGGCAGAGAGCGCCACCAGCAGGCCGGCGGCGTAGCCCATCCACAGATTCAGGGCGGCGAGCGCCCGCGCGAACGCCCGCCAGGGCCCTGCCGCCGCCATCACTTGACCGAAACCGCCATCTCGAGCAGCTTCTTGCCGTTCGGCAC
>JAEHDO010000350.1 GCA_016880375.1 Betaproteobacteria bacterium
CATTAGCAAACCGTTCTTCGCCATAATTTTTTATCACCTCCGCCAGTTGCTGCTGGCTCGCCTGCGCCAGCCATTCCGCCGCCGTTTGGCCGCGGCTCGTATCCATGCGCATGTCGAGCGGCGCATCGAGCCGGAAACTGAAGCCGCGCGCCGCCTCGTCCAGCTGCGGGGAGGACACGCCCAGGTCCAGCAGCACGCCCTCCACCTGCTCCACACCTTCCGCCCTCAGCACTTCGCGCAAGCTGCCGAAGGCGGCATGGATCACTTTCAGGCGTGCATCGGCGATCTCCCTGCCCGCCGCGACCGCCGCCGGATCCCGGTCCAGCGCGATCAGCCGCCCCTGCTCATTCAAGTGCCGGAGGATCAGCCGGCTGTGGCCGCCGCGGCCGTAGGTCGCATCCACGTAGGTCGCGCCCGGCTTCACCGCCAGGGCGTCGACCGCCTCCTCCAGCAGCACCGTCCTGTGCTGCACTGCCCCGCTCACAACGTCAGCGTTTCCAACCCGGGCGGCAGCAACTTGTCGCCGAGGGCAAAAATCGCTTCCTGCTGCTGCTTCCAGCCGGCATCCGACCAGAGCTCGAAATGGTTGCCCTGGCCGACCAGCCAGACTGCCTTTTCCAGCCCGGCGTACTGGCGCAGCTCCGGCGCGATCAGCAGGCGGCCGGCCGCGTCCATCTCCTCCTCGCGGGCGAAGCCGACAAGCAGGCGTTTCAAATAGGCGGATTGCTGTTCGAGGCTGGGCGCCGCAAGCACCTTGTCGCGGATGGGTTCCCAGGCAGGCAGGGGGTAGAGCAGGAGGCAGCGATGGGGGTGCGCAGTGAGCACTAACCTTCCATCGGCGGGGGCTGACAGTCCCTCGCGATGCCGCGAAGGCACCGCCAGGCGCCCTTTCGCGTCAAGATTCAGCGCTGCAGCCCCCTGGAACATCCGCCCCCTCCTTGACGGGAAACCCGAAATCCAGATTTCCCACTTTTTTCCACTATTTCCCACTTTAGATGAACTCTAATGCAGGGTCAAGCAGAAAATTGCGGATTTTTCCAGACGCAACAAAGACTTAAGGAGGTGATTTGAGATAAAATCTTGAAAAAATAATCCTTGAAAAACAATGTGGATAGAGCATGAAGTGAAAGTCGAATATGAGAAGTAACGGCTTGCGCCGAAACTTGGGGGATAGGGGGGGATTGGAAGTCCGCCGATAAGCCGGGTTCTGTAAGGCAGCCGAAGCTGCCCGGCAGCCATTCCTCTGGGCGACGCGTTGCCGCGACGCTCTAGCGACGCTTTTCAGCGGCGCAATTGCAGCCTACCCGGAAGCAGCGCGAGCAGCGCTATCGCTTCCCTATTTGGCCTTGCCCCGGATGGGGTTTAGCGTGCCAGCCGTGTTGCCACGGACTGCGGTGGGCTCTTACCCCGCCGTTTCACCCTTGCCTGATCCCGTCCCGACCAATCCCCCTCGAAGTCTCGGTAGTCACCCACCTGCTCTTCAAAAAGGACTTTGTCGCCTGCGGCGACAAGTCGGGCCGGGCCATCGGCGGTTTATTTTCTGTGCCACTTTCCATCGCCTTGGGTCTTTCGACTTGCTGCGCCCGGCCGTTAGCCGGCATCCTGCTCTATGGGGCCCGGACTTTCCTCCATGCACCCGAGGGCGCACAGCGGCTGCCTGGCGGACTTCCATGGGTATTATATCGCGGCAACATCCTTGTTTTTCAATATGTTATAAATTATTTCCAGACCGAGCTTGATCTGCCACCGGGCTCGTCCGAAAATATGGGAGGAACGGAATGAGGCTTTCTTAGCAGTGGCCATCTCAAACCTCCGCTTCCTTTGCAAGCCCCGCTTCGGCGGGGCTTTTTTTCTTCCAGCATCATGCGCTGCGCGCGGGCCTGAACTGGCGCTGGTCGTCGTAATAGGACGGGTCCGAATTTTCCGCAACGACACCGGGTATCCCGAGCAGCGGCAGCGGCTGGAAATCGCGCGGCCGGGCATAGGCGCCGGGGCGGGAGAAAATTTCGGCCAGGCGGCCATCGACGTCGGCGAGTTGCTGCGCGAGCGGCCGTGCCAACCACGCCCGATCCACCTCCAGAACAACCGCCTTCGCCGTCAGGCCGACAAAGGGCGCACGCAACTGGTCCCAGAGGGCATGGCCGAAGACCAGGCAGCGCATGTCGCGCGCCAGCTGCGCGCGCCGCTGCCAAAACAATTCCTTCCATTCATGAGCACGCAACAGTTCAAGCAGCGCTGCCGAAGCGGAGGCGACGACCATGCCGCACTCGTCGAACTGCGTGATCGCATCGCGCGCCGCCCCGCGTGCGCTGCTGCCGGCCGCGCGCTGCACCTGCAGGGCGGCATGGTGGCGGCCGTTGAGTGCGCGCTTGGCTTGCGGATAGACCCGCCAGGCCAGCGCGTTGAAGAAGTCGTGCCAGTTGCCGGCGCGCGTCTCCACTTCGCCGCACGCGAAGATTCGCTCCTCGTAGCCGCCCCTGCCCGCTTCCGGCCGGACGAAGCGGATGGACGCACCGCCCGCCGACGTCGGCGACGCAACACCGGCCAGCGCGGCATTCAGTGCCGACGCATCGGGCGGCGCTGAGCCACCGAAGGCATCCAGCCAGCCGGCGACGGGTTCGAAGAGCGGGCGCGCAGCCAGCGCCCCGAGATCGGTGATTGCAGCCATAATCCGCCCAAGCCCATTTTACGCGCTCCGCCATGGTCCCCGAAAAACGCTCGCGCACGCTGACCGGGGATGCCACGCCGCGCGAGGCCTGGGCCTGGGCGATGTACGACTTCGCCAACTCGGGCTACACGACGGTGGTGATCACCGCCGTCTTCAATGCCTACTTCGTCGCCGTGGTGGCGCAGCGCGCAGCGTGGGCGACGTTGGCGTGGACGGCGACGCTGGCGGTCTCCTACGCGCTGATCGTGCTGACCGCCCCGCTCATCGGCGCCTGGGCCGACGCCCGCGCCGCCAAGAA
>JAEHDO010000351.1 GCA_016880375.1 Betaproteobacteria bacterium
CGCAGGCGGCCGCTGCGCAGGCGCAGGCCGGCAGTGGGCAGCGCCCCCAGGCCCTGGCCGGCGTGGGCGTGGCAGATGGCGCAGGCGAGCGCATCGGCCGCATCCGGGCTGGGGTCGCCGGGCAGGACGAGCAGCCGCCGCACCATGTGCTGTACCTGCTCCTTGGCGGCGTGGCCGTTGCCGACCACCGATTTCTTCACCTGCAGGGCGGTGTATTCGGCCACCGGCAGGTCGGCGTCCACCGCCGCGCAGATGGCGGCGCCGCGCGCCTGGCCGAGCAGCAGGGTGGACTGCGGATTGACGTTGACGAAGACGATCTCGACGGCAACCTGTTGCGGGCGGTACTCGGCGATCACCTCGCGCAGCCCGTCGAGGATGGCCTTCAGGCGCAGCGGCAGGCTGCCGTCCTCCGGCGCCCGCACGCAGCCGCTGCCGAGGTAGGCGAGCTTGCTGCCGGCTTTCTCGATCAGCCCGAACCCCGTAATCCTCAGTCCGGGATCGATGCCGAGAATGCGGATGGGCTCGCCGCTCACGCGTCCATGACTGCGGTTGTGTAGACTTCCTGCACGTCGTCGAGCGCGTCGAGCGCGTCGAGCAGCTTGTGCATCTTCGCCGCATCCTCGCCGGCGAGGTCGGTGTCGTTGAGCGGCTTGAAGGTGATGTCGGCGAGCTCCGCCTTGAGGCCGGCCTTTTCCAGGCCGGACTTGACGGCGTGGAAGTCCTGCGGCGCGCTGATCACCTCGATGCTGCCGTCCTCGTTGGTGACGACATCCTCGGCGCCGGCCTCCAGCGCCGCCTCCATCGCCTTGTCCTCGCTGGTGCCGGGGGCGAAGATGAACTGGCCGCAGTGCCGGAACTGGAAGGCCACCGAGCCTTCCGTGCCGAGGTTGCCGCCGTTCTTGGCGAAGGCGTGGCGCACCTCGGCGACGGTGCGCGTCTTGTTGTCGGTGAGGCAGTCCACCATCACCGCGGCGCCGCCGATGCCGTAGCCCTCGTAGCGGATTTCCTCGTAGCTGGCGCCGTCCAGTTCGCCGGCGCCGCGCTTGATGGCGCGCTCGACGGTGTCCTTCGACATGTTGCTGTCGAAGGCCTTGTCCATCGCCAGGCGCAGTCGCGGATTGCTGTCGGCGTCGCTGCCGCCCATCTTGGCGGCGACGGTGATTTCCTTGATGAGCTTGGTGAAGATCTTGCCCCGCTTGGCATCCTGGCGCCCCTTGCGGTGCTGGATGTTGGCCCATTTGCTGTGTCCTGCCATTGCGCTCCCCTGCCTGAACTGGAATTCTAACGGTTTTGCCTGCCAGCCGCTGCCGCGGCCTATTTCATTCCCGGCATGCCGCTTTCCTGCAGCAGGGACCGTCGGATCGCCAGCGTTTCCAGCTGCAGCTTGTAGGCGACGTAATACTTGTAGATGTTGCGCACGTAGCCGACCGTTTCCTGGCCGATGCGCCTGGCGGCGATCAGCTCGACGTTGTTGAACCACTGGTTCGGGTCCAGTCCCTGCTGCTCGGCTTCCTTGCGCAGCCGGGCGATGCGGTTGGGGCCGGCATTGTAGGCGGCAAACGCAAACAGCGTGCGGTTGGCTTCGTCGAAGTCGGCATCGGCGAAATAGCGGTCGATCAGCTGGCGCATGTACTTGATGCCGCCATGCACGTTCGGCTCCGCCTGGCGGATGTCTCCGACCTTCATTTCGGCGCCGGTGGCCGGCATCAGCTGCATGATGCCGATGGCGCCGACCGGACTCCTGGTCTCCTGCTTGAGCCGCGACTCCTGGTAGCCCTGCGCGGCCATCATCAGGTAGTCGAAACTGTAGCGCTCGCAGTAGACCTTGAAGAACTGGAGCGTCTGCTCGAAGCGCTGCCAGTCGGCGTCCGCGGTCGGCTTGCCCAGCGACTTGAGGTATTTCTCAAGGCCGGGCAGCCTTTGCGCGGCCGACCCCATGGTCTGGCGCTGGAAGGCCAGGAATTCATTGACGACGGCGGCCAGTTGCGGGCTGTTGCGGCGGAAGGCCCAGGCGATCCTGCCGCCTTCGCTCAGCTTGAGCGACTCGTTGACCTTCAGGCCCGGCAGCAGGCTCGCCCACATCCTCGCCTTCCAGTCGTCGATGACGATGATGCCCAGCATGCCGGCATTCATCATGTCCATCATGTCCTCGTCCTCGAGGGCGTCCGGCACCAGGCGCAGCGTCATGATCGGCCGGCGCTCCTGGCGGAAGCGCTCGTTCAGCCGCTTCAGGCTCTCGTGGTAGCTGCTCGACGGGCGCACATGCACTTCCTTTCCCGCCAGGTCTTCGAGACGCGCCAGCGCGGGCGAGGCCGGGCCGGTCACCACCACTTCGCTGACGTCGTCGTCCAGCGGGGCGGAAAAATCCACCTTCGCGCTGCGCTCCGGCGTGATCGTCAGGTTGCCGGCGGCGAGGTCGGCCTTGCCCTCGAGCAGCATCGGCAGGAGGCGGTCGCGGGTGACCGGGAAGGCGATCACGGTAATCGGGTGGGCGCCCGTCTTGTACTTGCGGTTCAGCCACTGCTCGAATTCACTGACGGCCATCGCCGTCAGGCCGCGCTGCAGGCCGCGGTCATTGAAAAACAGCGTGCGGCTGTAGGGGACGGCGAC
>JAEHDO010000352.1 GCA_016880375.1 Betaproteobacteria bacterium
AGGTCGCGATAGGCGTGCCAGGTGGCGTGGCCGAGGATCGGGCCGGCGATGAGCATGCCGGCGAGGAAGGTGACGAGGCCGAGGCCGCCCAGCAGGGCGATGAGGCCGGCCCAGACGAACATCGCCGCCGGATTGGCGAAGAGCGCGCGCACGCTGGTGATGGCGGCGGTGATGGCGTCGAGGTTGCGGTCGAGCATCAGCGGGATGGTGATCAGGCTGATGGCGAAGGCGATCAGGGCGAAGAGCCCGCCGATGGCGAAGTAGGCGGCGAGGAAGCCGAAGTGGTCGGTGGAAATCACGTGGCGCAGGAAGCCGCTCATGCTCGGCATCTCGCCCGAGTAGAAGAGGGCGAAGGCGACCATCGAGGCGCGCGCCCAGACCAGGAACAGCACCAGCAGCACGGCGGTGAAGATGCCGAGGTTGCCGGCGTTGCCCTTCCACGCCATGAGGGTGGGCAGCAGGCTGCAGGGCTGCTGCTTCTCGTTGCGGCGGCTGATCTCGTAGAGGCCGATGGCGAAGAAGGGGCCGCCGATGAGGAAGCCGGAGGTGACGGCGGCGATGTACTCGGGGGCGCCGCCGAGGGCCAGCACCATCAGCGCGCCGCCGGCGATGAAGCACAGGCCGTAGAACAGGCTGGCGACGGGGCAGGAAATCAGGTCGCCCCAGCCGCGCTTCAGCCACAGCAGCGGCTGCTCCATGGGGACGTCGCGGATCTTCGGGAAGGCCGAAACCACCCCGGCCGGGGTTCCCTGCTGGGCCATCGTCTTGTCTCCTCTCTATCGCCCCGGTCGTTGCCGGAAGCTTTATATGTAAAGCGATTCTAGCGGGGCGGCTTCAGGGAAGCAAGCGCGATCGTTCCGGCTCAGGACTGGACGCGGATGCGGCTGGCCAGCGCCATCGCCAGCAGCGTGGCGGCGACGGCGAGGTAGCCGACGATGTCGTAGCGCAGGATGTGGCCGGCGGCGTCCTGGGCGATGATGAGGCCGCCGATGTAGGAGGCGACGCCGGAGGCGAGCTGCTGCGTCGCGCCGGTGATCGAGAGGAAGGTGCCGCGCAGCCGCGGCTGCGACGCCGAGGTGACGAGGGCCATGGCCGGCACCATGCGGCCGGGCACGAGGATGAAGAACAGCGTCGACACGACGATCATCAGCCACAGCGGGACCGGCACGAGGTGGGTCTGGATCAGCAGCGGCGCCATCGAGAGCAGGGCGACCGTGCGGTAGACGCGCACCTTGCCGTGGCGGTCCGCCAGCCGCCCGATCAGGCGCGAGGTGAAGAAGGTGGCGGTGCCGCCGGCGAGGTAGATCAGGTAGAGGTCCTCCTGGCGGATGCCGACGTTGGCCACCGAGTAGATGGTGATGTAGGGAATCACCGTGAAGCCGGAGAACATGATCAGCGCCATGAAGGCCAGCGCGCGCAGGTGGTTGGCGTCGCGCAGCACGCCGAGGATGGCGGAGAGGGGATGGGCGCGCTCGGTTTCGCTGATGACCGCCTGGCGCAGGTGGCCGCGCAGCGTCGGCAGCATCTTCCAGCCGGGCAGCAGCAGGACGACGGCCATCGCGGCGATGAAAAAGAAGGGGATGCGCCAGCCGAAATGGGTGGCGAGCACCAGCGACAGCGGCACGCCGGCGACGGTCGACAGGGCGAAGGCCGACATGATGGTGCCGCTGGCGCGGCCGCGCCGCTCGAAGGGGATGAGGTCGCCGACCATGGTCTGCACCATCGCGCCGAGCACGCCGCCGAAGGCGCCGGCGGCGCTGCGTGCCGCCATGAGGAACCAGAAGCCCGGCGCCAGGCCGCAGGCCAGGGTGGCCACGGCGAAGAGGGCGAACATTCCGAGCAGCAGGCGCTTGCGCTCGAAGCGGTCGACGAAGGTGGCGGCCAGCACGCCGGAGAAGGCGGCGCTGAAGGTGTAGCTCGAGACCAGCAGGCCGAACTCGTGCGTGCCGATGGCGAGCTCGCGCATCAGGATCGGCCCGAGCGGCATCATCACCATGAAGTCGAGGATGTGCGCGAACTGGATGCCGGCCAGCGTCAGCAGCAGCAGGCGCTCGCGCGCCGGGTCGAGGGGCTGGACGGTGCTCACCCGGGACTACTCACTGCGCAGCGCCTCGAGCGGGTCGAGGCCGGCGGCGTGGCGGGCCGGGGCGACGCCGGCGGCCAGGCCGACGCCGACGGCGACCAGCTCGGCCAGCACTGCATACAGCCAGGGCGTGTGCACCGGCAGCGCCGGAAAAGTCAGTTCCAGCAGCACGGCGATGCTCCAGCCCAGCGCCAGCCCGGCGGCGCCGCCGAGGGCCGAGAGCAGCGCCGCCTCGCCGAGGAACAGCAGCAGGATGCTCCGCTGCGTGGCGCCGATGGCGCGCAGCAGGCCGATCTCGGAGGTGCGCTCGGCGACGCCGATGGTGAGGATGGTGAGGATGCCGACGCCGCCCACCACCAGCGAGATGCCGCCGATGGCGGCCACGGCGAAGGTGATGGCGTCGAGCACGGTGCCGAAGACCTCCAGCATCTTCTGCTGCGGCGTGATGGTGAAGTCCTCGGCGCCGTGGCGGGCGACGAGGATGCGGCGGATGCCTTCCTCGACCTCGGCCAGCGGCGCCGTCGGCTCGTAGGTGACGTGGATCTCCATCAGGCTCTCGCGGTTGAACATGTCGAGCGCGCGCGACACCGGGATGTACACCGTGTCGTCGAGGTCGAAGCCGAGGATCTG
>JAEHDO010000353.1 GCA_016880375.1 Betaproteobacteria bacterium
GGCAAGGCGGTGAAGCACGATTCCGAAGGCACCGGCTTCGGCTGGAAGACCCTGGCCTCGATCTCGGAGCAGGAGTCCGAGCTGCCGACCTCCTGCGTGATGCAGCGTCCTTGAGACTGGTTCGGTACGGCTAGGCCGGCGGAGGCGGGGCTTGCCCAGCCTCCGTGCCCGGCCGGCTTTGCCGACTCGCGCCGTTTTGCTGCGGTAGCCTGGAGGAACTCCGGTGGAATTCGTCGTCATGTCGATGCTGAACGGCATCACCTACGGCCTGCTGCTGTTCATGCTGTCGAGCGGCCTGACGCTCATTTTCAGCATGATGGGCATCCTCAATTTCGCCCATGCCAGCTTCTACATGCTGGGCGCCTACTTCGCCTACCAGATCAGCACCTGGACGGGCTTCTGGCCCGGCCTGCTGGTGGCGCCGCTGCTGGTCGGCGCCGTCGGCGCGCTCGTCGAGCGCTACGGCCTGCGCCGCGCGCACAAGTTCGGCCATGTCGCCGAGCTGCTGTTCACCTTCGGCCTGGCCTTCCTCATCGAGGAAGTCGTCCATCTCGTCTGGGGCAAGGTTGCGGTGGATTATCGAATCCCCCTTGAACTCGACGGCACGCTGTTCTCGCTCTTCGAAACTGATTTTCCGATCTACAAGGGCTTCATGATGCTGGTCTCGGTCGGCATGCTGCTGGCGCTGTATGCGCTGCTGACCCGCACGCGCATCGGCCTCATCATCCAGGCCGCGTTGACCAAACCCGAGATGGTCGAGGCCCTCGGCCACAACGTGCCGCGCATCTTCATGCTGGTCTTCGGCGGCGGCACGGCGCTGGCGGGGCTGGCCGGCGTCATCGGCGGCAACGCCTTCGTCACCGAGCCGGGCATGGCGGCGGCGGTCGGCAGCATCGTCTTCGTCGTCGTCGTGGTCGGCGGCCTCGGTTCGCTCGCCGGCGCCTTCGTCGCCTCGCTGCTGATCGGCTGCATCCAGAGCTTCTCCATCGCGCTGTCGATCTCGATCACCGATGTCTTCGCGCTGGTCGGCATCGCGCTGCCGGAAGGTTCGCAGGTGGCGCGCCTGACCATCACCCAGCTGGCGCCGATCCTGCCCTACCTGCTGATGGTGGCCATCCTGGTCTTCCGCCCGCGCGGCCTGATGGGGTCGCGCGAATCATGAGCCGCGCCGTGCGCAGGGCCGCCCCAAGCAGGCGCTGGACAACGATCCGGAGGCTGCGCAAGCAGCCGAACCATCGTCACCCCTGCCCATGGGGCGGGGGCCGGGGGGTGGGCTCATGACCGATATGGTTTTCCGCCGCGGCCGGCTGCTGCTGTGGGGCGGCTGCCTCGCCGCCGCCCTCGCGCTGCCGCTGGTATTCAAGGGCGGCTTCGTCATCTCCCTGCTGTGCCAGATGGGCATCATGGTCGTCTTCGCCCTGTCCTACAACATGCTGCTGGGGCAGACCGGACTGCTCTCCTTCGGCCACGCCGTGTACTACGGCCTGGGCGCTTTCGTCAGCATGCATGTGCTGAACCTGCTCGGCAAAGATGGCGGTCCGCTGGCGGTCGCGCTGCTGCCGCTGGCGGGCGGACTGGCCGGACTGCTGGCCGGCGTCGTGCTCGGCTACGTCACGACGAAAAAGGCCGGCACCACCTTCGCCATGATCTCGCTCGGCATCGGCGAACTGGTCGCCGCCTGCGCGCTGATGTTCCCCGGTTTCTTCGGTGGCGAAGGCGGCGTCTCGGGCAATCGCGTAGTCGGCAAGGACAACCTGCTGGGCTTCACCTGGGGACCGCAGATCGAGATGTACTGGCTGATCGTCGCCTGGGCCTTTCTCGCCACCGTCGCCATGTTCGCCCTGACGCAGACGCCGCTGGGCCGCATGGCCAATGCCGTTCGCGACAACCCGGAGCGCGCCGAGTTCGTCGGCTACGACACGCAGCGCGTGCGCTACCTGATGCTGATCCTGTCCGGCTTCTTCGCCGGCATCGCCGGCGGGCTGACGGCGCTCAACTACGAGATCGTCACCTCCGAGACGCTGAATGCCCACACCTCGGGCGTGGTGCTGCTGATGACCTTCGTCGGCGGCATCGGCCTTTTCTACGGGCCGGTCATCGGCGCCATCCTGATCAGCGTGATGCAGATCGTCATCGGCGGCATGACCCATGCCTGGCTGCTGTACTTCGGCCTGTTCTTCCTGTTCATGGTGCTGATGGCGCCGGGCGGCATCGCCAGCGTGCTGGCCATGCAGCGCACGCTGTGGCAGGCGCGCCTGCTGGGCCGCATGCTGCCGCACTACCTGGCCACCGCGATCCCGCTTCTGGTGCTGCTGGCCGGGCTGGTGGGCCTCGTGGAGCTGGCCTACGCGCTGCTGGCCGGCGAGGGCGCCACGGCCGGCGATGCGGCCTCCCGCGTACTCGGCATGGACCTGTACCTGAGGAGCCCCGTGCCGTGGGCCGCCGCCCTGGCGGTCAGCGCTGCCGGCGCGGCCGGCCTCTACTGGATCGGCGGCCGCATGAAAAAGGCCTGGCACCAGACGCTGTCGACCCTGCAGGGAGACAAGGCATGAGCGCTCCGGCCATCCGCCTCGCCGGCCTGAAGAAAAGCTTCGGTGCCAGCGAAATCATCCGCGGCGTCGACCTCGACATCCAGCCCGGCGAGCGCCACGCCATCATCGGCCCCAACGGCGCCGGCAAGTCGACCCTGTTCCACCTCATCAGCGCGCGCCTCCCGGTCAGTGAAGGCGCGATCGAACTCAAGGGCGAGAACGTCGTCGGCCTGAAGCCCTTCGAGATCAACCGCAAGGGGCTCTCGCGCAGCTTCCAGATCACCAACATCTTCCACAACCTGTCGGTGTTCGAGAACCTGCGCTGCGCCGTGCTGTGGTCGCTGGGCTATCGCTACTCCTTCTGGCAGCGGCTGGCGGGGCTTGCGGACGCGCGCCTGCGCGCCGAGGCGGTGATGGAGGACATCGGCCTGGCCCGGCGCCGCGACACGCCGGCCGGCATCCTCAGCTATGCCGAGCAGCGCGCCCTGGAGATCGGCATCACCATCGCCAGCGGCGCCGATGTGATCCTGCTCGACGAGCCCACCGCCGGCATGAGCAACAACGAGACGGAGGAGGCCGTCGCCCTCATCCGCCGCGTCACCGAGGGCAAGACGCTGGTGATGGTCGAACACGACATGGGCGTGGTGTTCGGGCTGGCCGACCGCATCTCGGTGCTGGTCTACGGCCGGATCATCGCCACCGACGTGCCGGCCGCCATCCGCTGCAATGCCGCCGTGCAGGAAGCCTACCTCGGGACGAGCCTGAACCATGACTGACGCCGCTCCCGCAAGCCCGCACGAGCCTATGCTCGAGGTCGCCGACCTGCACGCCTACTATGCCAAGAGCCACGTTCTCCATGGCGTCGGCCTGCGCGTCGACGCCGGCCAGATCGTCTGCCTGCTCGGCCGCAACGGCGTCGGCCGCTCCACCACCGCCAAGGCCATCATGGGCCTGGTCGTTGCCCGCGGCAGCGTCCGCTTCAAGGGCCGCGAGATCCTCGGGAGGAAGGCCTACGAGATCGCCCATCTCGGCGTCGGCTACGTGCCGGAGAACCGCGACGTGTTTCCCGGCCTGACCGTGCGGCAGAACCTGATGCTCGGCGTCAAGGACCCGAAAGCCTTCGAGCGGGGCGAATCGCGCTGGTCCCTCGACGACATGTACGGCCTCTTTCCCCGCCTGAAGGATCGCGACGGCACCGCCGCCGGCGTGCTCTCCGGCGGCGAGCAGCAGATGCTGACGCTGTGCCGCACGCTGATGGGCGACCCGGACCTGATCATGATCGACGAACCGACCGAGGGCCTGGCCCCGAAGATCGTCGAGCAGGTCGGGCAGTTTCTCCAGGAGGTCAGCAAGCGCGGCATCTCGATCCTGCTCATCGAGCAGAAGCTGGCCATCGCCCTCGACATCTCCGAGCGGCTCTACCTGATGGGCCACGGCCGCATCGTCTTCGAGGGCACGCCGGCCGACCTGAAGAACAACGAGGCTGTCCGCAAGGAGTGGCTGGAAGTCTGAACCCCTCTTCGCATCCACGAGGCAAACGCATGTCCGACCGACACTTCGCCCATTGGCCCAAGGGCCATCCGCGCACGATGAGCATCCCGGCCACCTCGATGTTCTACAACGCCGAGGTCGCCGCGACGCGCTATCCGGACAAGCCCTACCTGGTCTTCTACGACTCGACGGTGAGCTTCGCCGAATTCCGCGACGAGGCCGAGCGCCTCGCCGGTTTCCTGCAGAAGGAATGCGGCGTGAAGAAGGGCGACCGCGTGCTGCTCTTCATGCAGAACAGCCCGCAGTACGTCATCGGCTACTACGGCATCCTGCGCGCCGACGCGGTGGTGGTGCCGGTCAACCCGATGAACCTCGCCAACGAGCTGCGCCACTACGTCAGGGACAGCGGCGCCACCGTGGCGCTTGTCGCGCAGGAACTGTATGCGCAGATGCAGCCGCTGCTGGCCGAGGGGCTGCGGCACATCGTCGTTGCCGCCTATTCGGATTACCTCAGGAAACCGACCGACCTCAAGGTGCCGGAGTTCGTCGCCGCGCCGCGCCAGGCCATCGGCGAGGCCGGCGTCGCCTTGTGGAGCGAAGCGCTCGCGCGCAACCTCCGCCCCGGCCCGATGACGGCCGGCCCGGATGACCTTTGCGTCATGCCGTACACCTCCGGCACCACCGGCCAGCCGAAGGGCTGCATGCACAGCCACCGCACGGCGATGCACACGCTGATCGCCGGCGAGTACTGGTTCTCCATGAAGCCGGACACCGTGCGCCTGGCGGTGCTGCCGTTCTTCCACGTCACCGGCATGCAGGGCAGTATGAGCGGGCCGCTGTTCTCCGGCGCCACGGTGGTGCTGCTGCCGCGCTGGGACCGCGAGGCCGCCGCCCGGCTCATCCAGCGCTACAGGATCGGCGCGTGGACGTCCATCCCGACCATGGTGGTCGACTTCCTCGCCAACCCGAAGCTCGGCGAATACGACCTCTCCAGCATCCAGCGCATGAGCGGCGGCGGGGCGGCGATGCCGGAGGCCGTCGCGCAGAAGCTGCTCGACATGGGCATCACCTACGTCGAGGGCTACGGGCTCTCCGA
>JAEHDO010000354.1 GCA_016880375.1 Betaproteobacteria bacterium
GGGCAAGGTGGCGCTCTTCGCCACCTGCTACATGAACCGCAACGAACCCGGCCCCGGCGAGGACCTCGCCGCCGTCTTCGCCCACAACGGCATCCCGGTCACGCTGGCCGAGAAGGAGCGCTGCTGCGGCATGCCGAAGCTGGAACTGGGCGACCTCGAATCCGTGCGCGAAGCCAAGGAGGTGAACATTCCCGTCCTGGCGAAGCTGGTCGACGCCGGCTGGGACCTCACCGCGCTGGTGCCCTCCTGCGTGCTGATGTTCAAGCAGGAACTGCCGCTGATGTTCCCCGACGATCCGGAGGTGCAGAAGGTGAAGAACGCCTTCTACGATCCCTTCGAGTACCTCATGCTGCGCAACAAGGAAGGCAAGCTGAAGACCGACTTCAGGTCGCCGCTGGGCAAGGTGTCCTACCACGCCGCCTGCCACCAGCGCGTGCAGAACATCGGCCCGAAAACGAAGGAGGCGCTGTCGCTGGTGCCGGGCACCGAGGTGGACATCATCGAGCGCTGCTCCGGCCACGACGGCACCTATGCCGTGAAGAAGGAATATCACGAATACGCCGTAAAGATCGTCAAGCCGGTGGTGAAACGCGTCAACGAGGCACAGCCCGACCACTACGGCAGCGACTGTGCCATGGCGGGTCACCACATCGGCCACATCCGCGCCGACGGATCATCGCCCGAACACCCGATTACCCTTCTCAGAAAAGCCTATGGAGTTTGACCATGCTGACCCATGAAGATCTCTTCAGCCTCGAAAAGTACGCCCGCGTGCGGCCGGAGTTCCGCGCCAGGGTAATCGCGCACAAGAAAAACCGCCAGCTGCCGATCGGCGCGCACGCCACGCTGTACTTCGAGGACGCCCTGACCATGCAGTACCAGGTCCAGGAGATGCTGCGCCTGGAGCGCATGTTCGAGCCGGAACTGATCCAGGAGGAGCTGGACGTCTACAACCCGCTCATCCCCGACGGCCACAACTGGAAGGCCACCTTCATGGTCGAATACGGCGACGAGAGCGCGCGCCGCGCCGCCCTGGCGAAGCTGATCGGCATCGAGAAGAGGGTCTGGATGCAGGTCGACGGCTGCGACAAGGTGTACCCCATCGCCAACGAAGACCTCGAGCGCGAGACCGAGGACAAGACCTCGGCGGTGCATTTCATGCGCTTCGAACTGACGCCGCAGATGATCGCGGCGGCGAAGGGCGGCGGCGCCATCCGCGCCGGCATCGACCACGACCTCTACCGCGAGAGCGTCACCGTGCCGCAGGCCGTGCGCGATTCGCTGGTGGCCGACCTGGCCTGAACGAAAGGAGACGACATGACCATCAAGATCGGCGACAAGCTCCCCGCCGGCACCCTCACCGAGGCGGCTCACTTCGACGAGGCCGCCGGCTGCCCCATGAATCCCGAAGAGGTGGACGTCCACGCCGCATCTCGCGGCAAGCGCATCGTCGTCTTCGGCCTGCCCGGCGCCTACACGCCGACCTGTTCCGCCAAGCATCTGCCGGGTTACCTCGCCCAGTACGCGACGCTGAAGGCCAAGGGCATCGACGAGATCTGGTGCGTGGCGACCAACGACGCCTTCGTCATGGGCGCCTGGGGCCATGACCAGGGCGTCGACGGCCGCGTGCGCATGCTCGGAGACGGCAACGCCGCCTGGACGCGCGCGCTGGGCCTGGAAATGGACCTGACGCCGCGCGGCATGGGCCTGCGGATGCAGCGCTTCTCGATGCTGGTGGAAGACGGCGTGGTGAAGCAGTTGAATGTCGAGGCCCCCGGCAAGTTCGAGGTCTCGGGTGCCGAGGCCATGCTGCGCAGCCTCTGAGCGGACGGCTAGCAATCTACTGGTAGACCACCTCGACGTTCTCGGCCTTCAGCCACTGTTGCAGGCCGGCGAGCAGCTCGTCATCGAGGCGCACGCGCCAGGCTTCTCCCAGCGGCAGCTCGCATTCCGCCTTTTCATTCCTGTAGCACACGCGCACCGGACAGGGCCCGTTGCGGTAGGGCGCCAGCAGGGCGCGCAGTTTCTCGGCTGCCGCCGCGCCGGCGCGGCTCGCCTCGCCGTTCAGGGCGACGCGCAGCGCCTTGGCGAATCTGCCTCTCGCCTCGGCAAGGGTCATCAGCCTGTCGGCGTTGATGCGCAGCCCGCCGTTGAAATCGTCCCGGCTCACCTTGCCCTCGACAACAAGGGGTTCGTCCTCGCGAATCTTGGCGCGCTCGGCCTCATACAACTCGTTGAACACCGTCATCTCGACCTGCGCCGTGCCGTCGTCGAGGGTAACGACGATCATCTTGCCGCGCCGGGTCATCTGGGTGCGCGTGGCGGTGACGATGCCGGCGAGCAGCAGCGGCTCCCTTTGCGGCTCCAGTGAACCGAGGGGGCGCCGCACGAAGGCGGAGAGCTCGGCACGCACCTCGTTGTAGGGATGGCCGGAGAGGAAGAAGCCGAGCGCCTGCTTCTCGTTGAGCAGCCGCTCGCGCTCGCTCCAGGGCGGCGTGTCGACCAGCTGCAGGCGCTGCCCGGACGCGCCGCCCGAATCGAACAGGCCGACCTGCAGGGCGTCGCGCTCGGCCTGCTCGGCCGCTTCCAGCGCGATGCCGATCGATGCCATCAGGCTGGCGCGCCGCTCGTCGATGGAATCGAAGGCGCCGGCGCGCACCAGCGCCTCGACGACGCGGCGGTTCACCACGCGCTTGTCGATGCGCCGGCAGAAATCGAAGAGGTCGGCGAAGTCGCCGCCCGCCTCGCGCGCGCGCGCGATGGCGCCGATGGCCGACTCGCCCGTGCCCTTGATGGCGCCGAGGCCGTAGCGGATGGTCTTCGGGTCCACCGGCGTGAAGCGGTAGCGGCTGCGGCTGACGTCGGGCGGGAGAAAAGTCAGTCCGTTCGACACGGCGTCGGCGACGAAAAACTGCACCTTGTCGGTGTCGGCCATTTCGGAAGACAGCGTCGCCGCCATGAAGGCGGCGGGGTGATGGCACTTCAGGTACGCCGTCTGGTAGGCCACCAGCGAGTAGGCAGCGGCGTGCGACTTGTTGAAGCCGTAGCCGGCGAAGCTCTCCATGGTGTCGAAGATCTCGTTGGCCTTGTCGGCGCCGATGCCGTTCCCGGCCGCCCCGGCAACGAAGATCTCGCGCTGCTGGGCCA
>JAEHDO010000355.1 GCA_016880375.1 Betaproteobacteria bacterium
CGAGCGTTCCCTTTTTTATGCGCGCCTTCGACGCCAGACAGAGCCCCGACACCCGCGAGCGCATCCTCGATGCCGCCGAAGCCCTCTTCGTCGAGCACGGCTTCGAGGCGACCACGATGCGCCTGATTACCGGCCGCGCCGGCGTCAACCTGGCCTCGATCAATTACCACTTCGGCAGCAAGGAAGCCCTCATCCAGGACGTCTTCCGTCGCCGCCTGACCTGGCTCAACGAAGAACGCCTGAACGCGCTCGACCGCTTCGAGAAAGAGGCGAAGGGCGCGCCGCTCAAGCCCCACCAGATCGTCGAGGCCTTCTTCGGCGTTTCGCTGCGCATGGCGGCGGATACCGAGCACGGCGGCCATACCTTCATGCGCCTGCTCGGCCGCACCTATACCGAGCCGACCGCCTTCGTGCGCCAGTTCCTCGCCGACGAATACGCTGCCGTGGTGCCGCGCTTCAAGCTGGCGCTGTTCCGCTCGCTGCCGGACGTGCCGCCGGAGGAGATCCTCTGGCGCTTCCATTTCATGCTCGGCGCCATGTCGTATGCCATCGCCGGCACCGACGCCCTGCAGCTCGTCGCCGAGTACGAGCTGGACGAGAAGGACCCCGGCGCCCTGGCGCGCCGCCTGATGCCCTTCTTGCTCGGCGGCCTGCGCGCACCACTGGCCGGGCAGCCGGTCAAGCCGAAGGAAAAAGCTTCGCGCAAGGCGGCCTGACAAGCGCATCGCCGTGCTGGCGGGACTGACTTTGCAGCATTCGCAACACACAACGGCGGAGTGCCCGCCGGGAAAGTGAAAGGAGAACAGCATGACCTGGACCATTCTGATAGCCCTGCCGCTGATCGCCCTCGTGGCGCTCTTCGCCATCCGGCCGCTGCGACGCGCGATCGTCACGCGGGCGATCTTCGGCGCCTACCGCAAGATGCTGCCGCAGATGTCGCAGACCGAGAAGGAGGCGCTCGAGGCCGGCAGCGTCTGGTGGGAGGGCGAATTGTTCCGCGGCCGGCCCGACTGGGCCAGGCTGCATGCCTACCCGCAGCCGAAGCTCAGCGCAGAGGAGCAGTCCTTCCTCGACAACGAAACGTCCGAGCTGTGCCGCCTCTCCGACGACTGGGTGTCCTCGCACTACGACCACGATCTCCCGCCGGAAGCCTGGAAATACATGAAGGACAAGGGCTTCCTCGGCATGATCATCCCGAAGCAGTACGGCGGCCTGGAGTTCTCCGCCTATGCCCACTCGCAAGTGGTGACGAAACTCTCCACGCGCTGCGCCGCCACGGCGGTGTCGGTGATGGTGCCGAACTCGCTCGGCCCGGCCGAGCTGCTGCTGCATTACGGCACGGATGAGCAGAAGCACCACTATCTGCCGCGCCTCGCCAAGGGCCTCGACATTCCCTGCTTCGCGCTGACCAGTCCGTGGGCCGGCTCGGACGCCGCCTCGATTCCCGACCAGGGCATCGTCTGCCGCGGCACGTGGCAGGGCAGGGAAGTCGTCGGCATGCGCGTCACCTGGGACAAGCGCTACATCACCCTGGCGCCGGTCGCCACGGTGGTCGGGCTGGCCTTCCGCCTGTTCGACCCCGAGCACCTGCTCGGCGACGAGTTCGGAGGCAATACGGACATCGGCATCACCTGCGCGCTGATCCCGGCCAGCCACCCCGGCGTCGAGACCGGCTTGCGCCACTTCCCGCTCAACGCCGCCTGGCACAACGGCCCGACGCGCGGCAAGGATGTCTTCATGCCGCTCGAGTTCATCATCGGCGGGCCGAAGATGGCCGGCCAGGGCTGGCGCATGCTGATGGAGTGCCTCGCCGCCGGCCGCTCGATCTCGCTGCCCGCCTCCAACACCGGCATGCAGAAGCTGGCGGTGCGCACGGTGGGCGGCTATGCCCGCGTGCGCAGCCAGTTCAAGACTTCCATCGGCAAGTTCGAAGGCATCCAGGAGCCGCTGGCGCGCATGGGCGGCAATCTCTACCTGTGCGACGCCGCCCGCGTCATGACCGCCGGCTCGATCGACCTCGGCGAGAAGCCCTCGGTGGTCTCCGCCATCGTCAAGTACCACGTCACCGAGCGCGCCCGCCAGTCGGTGAACGACGGCATGGACATCCTCGGCGGCAAGGGCATCTGCCTCGGCCCCTCGAACTTCCTCGGCCGCGCCTACCAGCAGATACCGGTGGCGATCACCGTGGAAGGCGCCAACATCCTGA
>JAEHDO010000356.1 GCA_016880375.1 Betaproteobacteria bacterium
ATGCATCGACCAGGGCTGCCGCCCGCGTGGTGGACAGCTTCCAGCCGGTCTCGTCCTGCACCAGGATGCCGTCGCGTTCGAGCAGGGCGCGGGCGCGCCGCGCCGCCATGCGGTCGGCCGCCACCAGGGCGATGGCTGTTCGACCGGCGGCAAGCCAGCTTTTCACCACGGCGGCAACCGCAGCGGCTTCCGCTTCCAGGCTGGCGGCGCCGATCAGCCGCAGGCGGCCCGCCAGCGGGCTCGCCGGCAATGCCGCGCGCGCGGCATCGGCGCGGAATGCCAGCGGCTGCGGCTCGTCCGTGCCGGGCGGCCAGGCGTAATTGAGCACCCGCATCGACGCTTCCCCGGCGGCGGCGCGCTGCGGCTGAAAGACCGTGACCGGCTGTCGCAGCGCCCAAGTCTGGCAGAAGTCCCGCTCGATTGGTCGCGGCTCGCCCTCGCACAGCATGAACAATGGCGCCGCCGCCTTCCCGGCCAGTTCGGCCAGTGCCATCGCCATGGCAGCATGGCGGCCGGGCGGTCCGGCCGCCTCGGCCCGCCAGAGGCGATGCACCACTTCGGCCTCGAAGCGCAGGAGTCCCGAACCGCGCGCATCGTAGGCCTGCTCAAGGCGGGAAAGCAGTACGTCCTCGTCTTCCGGCAGACCGATGGCGCGTTCGTTCAGTTCATCGAAGAGCGCGATCAATTCGGCGCAGATTTCCCACAGGGCGCTGTCGGCGAACCAGCCGCGCTCTCGCAGCAGCCGGTAGAGCGTCAGTTGGCGCTGGCTTTCCGGCTGGCCGCCGGCGTTGGCAGCGGCCGCCACCTGGGCCAGCGTGGCGATTCGCGGCAACATCAGCACGTGGCCTGCGGCAGTTGCCAGGCTCCGGCGCAGCACCGGCGCCAAGGCCGGGCTGGGCAGAACCACCAGGAGGGAAGAGAGGTCCGGCAGCAGTGCGCCGCTCTCAGCAACGATACGCTGCGCGCAGCAGTCGACGAAATCCGCCGACAGGGGCAGGTGATGGGTTACGACGGGGCGCGCGGCCTCGTGCATGGCCAGCGCAAGATATCAGCGTTCCAGCTTGTCCAGCTTGCCAGTTGCCTTGGCCCACTCGTCGGCCTCGGGCAAGGGATCCTTGCGCTCGACAATGGGTTTCCACAGCTTGGCCAGTTCCGCATTCAACGCGGTGAAATGCTTCTGCGCCTCCGGTACGTCATCCTCGGCGAAGATGGCCTCGACCGGGCATTCGGCCACGCAGAGTGTGCAGTCGATGCATTCGTCGGGATCGATGGCGAGGAAATTGGGGCCTTCACGGAAACAATCGACCGGGCAGACATCCACGCAGTCGGTGTACTTGCATTTGATACAGGGTTCGGTCACCACATAAGTCATGGCGGTGTTCCTTCATTTTGCTAAGGGATGGGGGGATCAGGCTGGTGTATGCGGATATTAGCATAGGGCACCCGCCCCATCTCCGCACTTCCCTTGCGGCGGCTTTTTCGCTAGGATAGCCCGCACAAGCACAAGCAGATCCCGGCTTTTGTCCCTGTCTTACCGCCAAACGACCCTTGACCCATCCCCGGCGCCTGCGCGTCCGGCCACCCAACACATTGCGAGGAAACAATGAGCGAGCACATTCACTATGTCACCGACGCCAACTTCGAGGCCGAGGTGCTGCAATCGGCCACCCCGGTCCTGGTGGACTACTGGGCCGAGTGGTGCGGACCCTGCAAGATGATCGCCCCGATCCTGGACGATGTCTCAAAGGAATACGCCGGCAAGCTCAAGGTGGCCAAGCTCAACATCGACGACAACCAGGAAACCCCGGCCAAGTTCGGCATCCGCGGCATCCCGACCCTGATGCTGTTCAAGAACGGCAACGTCGAAGCGACCAAGGTCGGCGCCTTGTCCAAATCCCAACTTACCGCCTTTATTGACAGTAATCTCTGAAAGACTTAAAGTTGTTGTGTTTGAATCTCCCCGCGCCACGGCAGAAAACCAAGTTCCCTCCGGCGGCGCGGACGCAGGTCCGGCAGTAAACCCCAAATAACCCAACCTTCCCCGAACTTTCGAAGTTCCCCTTTCCGCTTCACCACCTCACCTCTGGGTCGTTATGCACTTATCGGAGCTCAAGACTCTCCACGTCGGCGAACTGCTCGAAATGGCCATTGCC
>JAEHDO010000047.1 GCA_016880375.1 Betaproteobacteria bacterium
GAAAGAGGCGGATTTTGTCCGCTTTGCCGGTCAGGAGGCGCAGATACGCTTGCGACTGGCCATCAGCGGACAGCGCAACTTCACCGGCAAGCTGGCCGGTGTCGAGGACGGGCGGCTGCGGCTGGAATGCGACGGCAAGATGCATGAGTTCGAACTGGACCAGGTGGACAAGGCCCGCCTGGTACCGAAGCTGAAGTTCTGAATCAAGGATTGGTTGGAGGAAGAGATGAGCAAAGAGATGTTGCTGCTGGTGGATGCCCTGGCACGCGAAAAGAACGTCGCCAAGGATATCGTCTTTGCGGCCCTTGAGTCGGCGCTGGCCTCCGCGACCAAGAAGCGCATCAACGAGGAAGCCGACGTGCGCGTTGCCATCGACCAGAATAGCGGCGAGTTCGATTCCTTCCGCCGCTGGCAGGTCGTGCCCGACGAGGCCGTGGAAAATCCCGATGCGCAGATTGCCCTCTCCGAGGCGCAGCAGGAGATGCCCGACATTCAGCTTGAGGAGTTCATCGAGGAGCAGCTCGAACCGATCGATTTCGGCCGCATTGGCGCCCAGGCTGCCAAGCAGGTCATCATGCAGAAGATCCGCGACGCCGAGCGCGAGCAGGTGCTGAGCGACTTCCTCGAGCGCAAAGAGCATCTCGTCACCGGCACGGTCAAGCGCATCGAGCGCGGCAACGCCATCATCGAGGCCGGTCGTATCGAGGCGGTTCTGCCGCGCGACCAGATGATCCCGAAGGAAAACCTGCGTGTCGGCGACCGTGTGCGCGCCTACCTGCTGAAGATCGACCGCGCCGCCCGCGGCCCGCAGCTGATCCTCTCGCGCACTGCACCGGAGTTCATCATCAGGCTGTTCGAGCTGGAAGTGCCTGAAATGGAAGACGGCTTGCTCGAAATCAAGTCAGCGGCCCGGGACCCCGGCGTGCGGGCCAAGATCGCCGTCAAATCCAACGATCCTCGCGTCGACCCGATAGGCACCTGCGTCGGCATGCGCGGCTCGCGCGTTACGGCGGTGACCAATGAACTGGCCGGCGAGCGCGTTGATATCGTCCTCTGGTCGGCCGATCCGGCCCAGTTCGTCATCGGGGCCCTGGCCCCCGCCGACGTCAGCAGCATCGTCGTGGACGAGGAGAAGCACAGCATGGACGTGGTGGTAGACGAGGACAATCTTGCCATCGCCATCGGCCGCTCCGGACAGAACGTGCGCCTGGCCTCCGAACTGACCGGCTGGGCCATCAACCTGATGACCGTCGAAGAGTCGCAGAAGAAATCCGAGGAAGAGCAGGGCTCGATCCGCAAGCTCTTCATGGAAAAGCTGGATGTAGACGAGGAGGTGGCAGACATCCTCATCGAGGAGGGCTTTTCCACCGTCGAGGAGATTGCCTACGTGCCGCTCAACGAGATGCTGGAGATAGAGGCATTCGACGAGGATACTGTGAACGAACTGCGCAACCGCGCCCGCAATGTCCTGCTAACCGAGGCGATTGTCGACGAGGAGCAACTGGAGAACGTCGCCGACGACCTGCTCAACCTGGAAGGCATGGACAAGCCGCTGGCGGCCAAGCTGGCGCGGGCCAGCATTCGCACGCGAGACGACCTGGCCGATCTGGCGGTCGACGAGCTCGTCGAGCTGTCCGGCATCGACGACGAGCGGGCCAAAAATTTGATCACCACGGCGCGCGCGCACTGGTTCGAGTAAGGAGCCGACATGGCACAGACGAGCGTAAGCCAATTCGCCAGCGAGCTGAAAATGCCCGCAGCTGCCCTGCTTGAGCAACTCGCCAAGGCGGGCGTGGGCAAGAAGGGTGAAACAGACCTGCTCAGCGATGCCGACAAGACGAAACTCCTCGACTACCTGCGCAAGTCGCATGGCGGTGCCGAGAGCAAGTCGAAGATTACCCTGACGCGCAAGCAGACCACCGAGATCAAGAAGGCCGATTCCTCCGGCAAGGCGCGCACCATCCAGGTGGAGGTGCGAAAGAAGCGTGTTTTCGTCAAGCGCGACGAGTCGCAGGAAGCCGAAGCCGTCGCGCCGGCGCCGGCGCCGGCCGCAACGCCACAGCCCGTTGTCGACGCCGAGCAGGCCAGGCTGCGCGAACAGGAGTCGCAAAAGCAATCCGAACTGATGGCGCGCCAGGCGGCAGAGATCAAGGAAAAGCAGGAGCGCGAGGTTAAGGCCAGGCAGGAGGCCGAAGAGCGCCAGGTGGCGCAGCAGGCGGCTGTCGAAGCGGAAAAGACCAAGGCGCAGGAAGCCGCTGCCCCCGGTACCACCGGCACATTGCACAAGCCGGCCGGCAAGCCCGACAAGAAGGATGAAAAGCAGAAGAAGGCGACGACCGCCTGGAAGGAGGAAGCCGCCAAGAAACGCGCCATCAAGACGCGCGGCGATACCGGCGGCGCCTCTGGCTGGCGTGGCGCCAAGGGCGGCGGGCGCCATCGGCACCAGCACCACGAGGAGCATGCTCCGGCGCAGATGCCTTCCGAGCCGATCGTGCGCGAGGTACTGGTGCCGGAGACCATTACCGTTGCCGACCTCGCCCACAAGATGGCGGTCAAGGCCGCCGAGGTCATCAAGGTGCTGATGAAGCTCGGATCCATGGTCACCATCAACCAGGTCCTCGACCAGGAGACCGCGATGATCGTGGTCGAGGAAATGGGACACCTTGCCAAGGCCGCCAAGCTCGACGACCCGGACGCCCTGCTTGCCGAAGCGGAGGAAGCGCACAAGGACGCTGTTTTGGAGCCGCGCGCACCCGTGGTAACCGTCATGGGCCACGTCGACCATGGCAAGACCTCGTTGCTCGACCACATCCGCAAGACGCGCGTTGCCCACGGCGAGGCCGGCGGCATCACGCAGCACATCGGTGCCTACCACGTCGAGACGCCGCGCGGCATGGTCACCTTCCTGGATACGCCGGGCCACGAGGCGTTTACCGCCATGCGTGCCCGCGGCGCCAAAGCCACCGACCTGGTCATCCTGGTGGTGGCGGCTGACGATGGTGTCATGCCGCAAACCAAGGAAGCCATCCATCACGCCAAGGCCGCCAATGTGCCGCTGGTGGTGGCCGTAAACAAGATCGACAAACCCGAGGCCAACCCGGAGCGCGTCAAGCAGGAACTGGTGGCCGAGAGCGTGGTGCCGGAGGAATACGGCGGCGATTCGCCTTTCGTGCCGGTATCGGCCAAGACTGGCCAGGGTATCGACGATTTGATCGAGCAAGTGCTGCTGCAGGCCGAGGTGCTGGAGCTCAAGGCGCCAAGGAATACGCTGGCGAAGGGCCTCATCATTGAATCCCGCCTCGACAAGGGCAAGGGTCCGGTGGCGACCATCCTGGTGCAGTCGGGCACGCTCAGGCGCGGCGATATCCTGCTGGCCGGAGCCGCCTATGGCCGTGTGCGTGCCATGCTTGACGAGAACGGCGAGACGATCGATGCGGCCGGCCCCTCCATCCCGGTGGAGATCCAGGGCCTGTCGGATGTGCCGATGGCCGGCGACGAGGCGATGGTGCTTGCCGACGAGCGCAAGGCGCGTGAAATCGCGCTCTTCCGCCAAGGCAAGTTCCGCGACGTAAAACTGGCCAGGCAGCAGGCGGCCAAGCTGGAGAACATGTTCGAGCAGATGGGCGAGGGCGAGGTCAAGAGCCTGCCGCTCATCGTCAAGGCCGACGTGCAGGGCTCGCAGGAAGCGCTGGCCCATGCGCTGCAGAAGCTGTCCACCGATGAGGTCAAGGTCAACATCATCCATGCCGCGGTTGGCGGCATCAGCGAATCGGATGTCAACCTTGCCTCCGCATCGAAGGCTGTCATCATAGGCTTCAACACGCGCGCCGACGCCCAGACGCGCAAGCTGGCCGAGAGCCTCGGCGTGGACGTCCGCTACTACAACATCATCTACGACGCCGTGGACGAGGTGAAGGCAGCGATGTCCGGCATGCTCACGCCGGAGAAGAAGGAGAGCGCCATCGGCCTGGTGGAGATCCGCCAGGTGTTCCGCATTTCCAGAGTCGGATCCGTTGCCGGCTGCTATGTTCTGGATGGCCTCGTGCGCCGCGGCTCGCAGGTGCGCCTGCTGCGCGACAACGTGGTGATCTGGACCGGCGAGCTGGATTCGCTCAAGCGTTTCAAGGACGACGTGCGCGAGGTCAAGGCCGGCTTCGAGTGCGGCCTCTCCCTGAAAAACTACAACGACATCCAGGAAGGCGACCAGCTCGAGGTCTTCGAGATCCAGGAAGTGGCGCGGACACTGTAGGACTGACGGCCTATGCCGAAGGAGTTTTCCCGCAGCAGCCGCGTCGCCGAGCAGATCCAGCGCGAACTGGCCGAACTGATCCGTCTGGAGCTGAAGGATCCCCGCGTTGGTCTGATCACCCTCACCGGCGTCGAGCTGACGCCGGATTACGCCCATGCCAAGGTCTTCTACACCACGCTGGCCGACCCATCCGCACGGCAGGGCATTGACGCGGGACTGCGCCGTGCCAGCGGCTTCCTGCGGCGCGAACTGGGCCGCCGCATCCGCATCCATACCCTGCCTGAACTGCATTTCGTCTTCGACGAGTCGGTCGAGCGGGGCGATCGCCTGTCCCGCCTGATCGACGAAGCCGTCGCCTCCGACCGCAAGCACGAGGGCTAGCCCCTCCGCCGCAGCTTGCCATGAACCGTCCGAGCAAACCGCCGCGCCGCCGGATCGACGGCGTCCTGCTGCTCGACAAGCCGGCTGGCCTGACCTCGAACGCCGCCCTGCAGAAGGCCAAATGGCTGCTCAATGCGGCCAAGGCCGGTCATACCGGAACGCTGGATCCGATGGCCACCGGCCTGTTGCCGATCTGCTTTGGGGAGGCCACCAAGTTCGCCGGGGAACTCCTCGCTGCAGACAAGCGCTACGCGGCTACAGTCCGGCTCGGCGTGCGTACCGACACGGCAGATGCCGAAGGCCGGATAACAGAGACCCGGCCGGTGGCGGCGACCCGGGAGCAGGTGGAAGCGGCCCTGGCCCGATTCCGCGGCGACATCCTGCAGGTACCGCCCATGCATTCCGCCCTCAAGCGCGACGGGAAGCCACTGTACGAGTATGCACGCCAGGGCATCGAACTCCAGCGCACGCCGCGCGCAGTCACCATTCATGCGCTTGATTTGAGCACTTTCGCGGGAGATCGTCTTGAGTTCGATGTAAGTTGCAGCAAAGGAACCTACATTCGCACGCTCGCGCAGGATATCGGGGAGGTGTTGGGCTGCGGCGGCCACCTGACCGCGTTGCGGCGCACCCGCATCGGCAAACTGCATTTGGAAAATGCCGTCACCCTCGATGCTTTGGAGGCACTGCCGGCGGAATCCCGCCATGCCCTCCTGCAGCCGACCGATGCCCTGCTGGCGGCACTGCCCATGCTGGGCCTAGACGAGGCTGCGGCTCTGCGCTTCAGCCATGGCCAGGCGGTGCGGGCAGGGGAGGGTTCCCCTGCCGGACAGTGGCGGGTCTATGCTGCCGACGGCCGCTTTCTCGGATTGGGACGCACCGATCCCGATGGGCGGGTGGCACCTGTCCGCCTGGTGGCAACCACGATTGTAAAGCCCGTTCCTGAGTGAGCAGGACCACGGCAGGAATGCATTCCTGAACGCGGGCCTCATGCACCTGCACATGCCCTGAAATCCCCGGGCCTTGACCGTCAGGCCGGTGTGTCGGCTGCCATGACCTGGTTGCGCCCGGCCTCCTTGGCGGCGTACAGCGCCGTGTCGGCGCGGGCGATCAGACTGTCCAGATCGTTGCCATCCACCGGAAAGGCCGCCACGCCGAAACTGGCAGTCAGAACGGAGCCGTCGCCGCGGTCGATATTCAGCGACTCGACCCGCTTGCGCAGACGCTCGGCCGTATCGCGGGCATTCGCCTTGTCGGTGTCCGGCAGGATGACGACGAACTCCTCCCCGCCGTAGCGTGCCAGCATGTCGCTCAAGCGCAGTTCCTGCCGGGTCGCTGCGGCGACTGCCACCAGCGCCGCGTCGCCGCGCTGGTGGCCGAATCGGTCGTTGAGATGCTTGAAATGGTCCAGGTCGAACATCAGCAGCGAGAGCGGCCGTTCATTGCGTCGCGCCCGCGACAGGTCGCGCATGATGCTTTCCGTCAGGGCAAGGCGATTCATCGCGCCCGTCAGCGGGTCGGTACGGGCCTGGTGTTCCAGTTCCATGCCGAGGTGCACGGTCGTCATCCAGACACTGCCGAAGGTGGCCACCACCAGCAGGAAGAAGATCGACAGGAAATAGAGGGCATGCGTCGGACCGGCGCTCATCAGGTCGGCCGGCGGAACCAACAGGGTATAGGCGGCGCGGGCGAGGGAGACGACGGCGAACTGAATGAACGCCGAGGCGGTGAACCAGTACGACGAGCGCAGCCTGGGCGAAACGTCCAGGGCCAGCAGCCGGGCGGCCATCACCGCCGGGATGGCCGTCAGCAGCGCCATCACGACGATGCGCGTGGCGATGCTCGGCAGGATGTAGGTGTAGCGGAACAGGAGCAGGGCGAGGATGGTCACCAGCAGGGAACCGAGCCAGGGCATGCGGTTCGGCATTCGGCGGAAACGGGCGATGCCCTCGTGAAAGCAGAATAGGGCCGTCAGCAGCATGCAGTTGGCGACGACAATGGAGATGAAATCCGGAATCAGGCCGCGCAGCGAGAGCAGCATGAAGCCGATGCCGCCGACGGCGTTCGCTGCTGCCCACCAGCGCAGCCCGCGTACCCCCGGCTGGCTGCGCTGGACGAAATACATGCCGACCGCGAACACCAGCGCGAACAGCAGCAGGTTGAAGGTGAGGGTGCGGATGTCGAGGGTCAATTTAGGCCTGGGGCGGGCCGCCCCGTCGTTCTTTATGTCATCCTGATGCAATGGTGTCATCCCTTTTGCATCCTGCCAAGCCCATTCCCCACATCCTTTTTGGCGCCTGCGACCGCCACAACCTCGGTGACCTGCTGTTTCCCCACATCCTGGCGCAGTTGCTCGCGCCACGCGAAGTCATCGTCGCCGGGCTGGCGGAGCGCGACCTGACGCCGTTCGGCGGGCATCGTGTGCGTGCCATCGGCGAGGCGCTACGGGCGTTTCCCGATGCGCCGGTGATCCATGCCGGCGGCGAACTGCTGACCTGCGACGCCTGGGAGGCGGCGGTGATGCTGCTGCCGGCGGAGGAGGTGCCGGGCGTGATCGCGCGCTACGACGGCCGGCCGGAACGCTTAGTGTGGGCGCGGCAGTTCCTCGGGCGCGCGGACCGCGCCCCCTACTGCTTGGGTAAAAGTCAGTCCCCGCAATACGGCGCCGTGGTGTTCAACGGTGTCGGCGGCGTCGACCTGGATCGGCGCGATGCGGCTTTGCGCGAGGAGGTGCTGGCCAAGCTGCGCGTGGCGGACCGGGTCGGCGTGCGCGACCGCGCGACATTGGCGCATCTAGCCACCGCCGGCATCGCCGCCACGCTCATGCCCGACCCTGCGGTGCTGACGGCGGAACTGTTCGGCGAGCGCATCCGCGAACGGGTGGAGAACGGGGAAGTCGCCGCCGTCCGCGCCGCCTATCCGCAAGGCTTCCTGGCCGTGCAGTTCGCCTGCTCGCTCGGCGACGACGCGACGCTGGCGCGCATCGCCGCCGGGCTGGCGCGCGAAGCGGCGGGGCGGGGCCTCGTCTTCTTCCGTGCCGGCGCCGCGCCCTGGCACGACGACCTCGAAGTCTATCGGCGGATTGCGGTGCGTCTGCCCGGGGCGCGGGTGTGCGAATCCCTGAACGTTTGGGACCTCTGCGCCCTGATCGCGTTTAGCGCCGGCTTCATCGGCAGCAGCCTGCATGGGCGCATCGTGGCGGAGGCCTTCGGCGTGCCGGTGATCGAGGGTATCGTGCCGGTCGGGCCGAAGGTGGCGGCCTGGCGCGAGACTTGGGCCGGGTGCGACATGGTCGGGGCTTTCCGCGCGGCCTGGGCGGCCATGCTTAAATCGGTCTTTGGGAATACATAAAAACCCTGAATGCTGCGGTGTGCCTTGATGGGATAGACTCGCACGCGATACGGGCCACCGGCCCGTTTTTTTCGCCCGTCGTCTTAGTTTAGCCATGAAGAAGATCCGCAGCCTCCTCGTCGCCAACCGCTCCGAAATCGCCATCCGCGTCATGCGTGCGGCTTCAGAAATGGGCATCCGCACGGTGGCCGTCTATTCCAACGAGGACCGCTTCGCGCTGCACCGCTTCAAGGCGGACGAGTCCTACCTCGTCGGCGCCGGCAAGAAGCCGATCCAGGCCTACCTCGACATCGACGACATCATCCGCGTTGCCAGGGAAGCCCACGTCGACGCCATCCACCCCGGCTACGGCTTCCTCTCCGAGAACCCGGATTTCGCCGAGGCCTGCGCCGCGGCCGGCATCGTCTTCATCGGGCCGCAGCCGGCGGTGATGCGCACGCTGGGCAACAAGGTGTCGGCGCGCGAGCTGGCGGAAAGAGCCGGCGTACCGGTGGTGCCGGCAACCGGCGCCCTGCCGATGGATATCGAGGCGGCGAAGCGCGAGGCGGCGAAGGTCGGCTACCCGCTGATGCTCAAGGCGAGCTGGGGCGGCGGCGGGCGCGGCATGCGCACGGTCGAAACGGAAGCCGACCTCGCCCCGGCGATGGAAGTGGCGCGGCGCGAGGCCGCAGCCGCCTTCGGCAACGACGAGGTGTATCTCGAAAGACTGGTGCGCCGCGCGCGCCATGTCGAGGTGCAGGTGATCGGCGACACCCACGGCAATCTGGTGCACGCCTACGAGCGCGACTGCACCGTGCAGCGGCGCAACCAGAAGGTGGTGGAGCGCGCGCCGGCGCCCTATCTCGACGACAGCCGCCGCGCCGAACTGTGCGAATCGGCCCTGAAGCTGGCCCGCGCCGCACACTACACCCATGCCGGCACGGTGGAGTTCCTCATGGACGCCGATACCGGCGCCTTCTACTTCATCGAGGTCAATCCGCGCATCCAGGTCGAGCACACCGTTACCGAGGAAGTGACCGGCGTCGACATAGTCAAGGCGCAGATCCGCATCTCCGAGGGCGCGAAGATCGGCGACGCCGAGGCCTTCGTGCCGCGCCAGGAAGACATCCAGCTCTACGGCCACGCCCTGCAATGCCGCGTCACCACGGAAGACCCGGAGAACGGCTTCACGCCCGACTACGGCCGCATCAGCGTCTACCGCAGCGCGGCCGGCTTCGGCCTGCGCCTCGACGGCGGCACGGCCTACGGCGGCGCGGTGATCACGCCCTGGTACGACTCGCTGCTGGTGAAGGTGACGGCCTGGGGCCACACGCCCGAAGAGGCCGCCGCCCGCATGGACCGGGCGCTGCGCGAGTTCCGCATCCGCGGCGTGGCCTCCAACCTGCAGTTCCTCGAGAACGTCATCGCCCACCCGCTGTTCAAGTCAGGCGAGTGCACCACGCGCTTCATCGATACCACGCCGGAACTGTTCACCTTCCAGCGCCGGCGCGACCGCGGCACCAAGCTCCTCAAGTTCCTCGGAGAGGTGGCGGTGAACGGCAACCCGGAGATGAAGGGCCGGACGCTGCCGCACTTGCCGCTCGCCAAGCCGCTCAAGCCGCGCTGCGATTTGCTGCAGGCGCCGCCGACGGGCACGCGCGACCGCCTCAAGCAACTCGGCGCCGAGAAGTTCGCCGAGTGGATGAAGAACGAGCAGCGCGTGCTGCTCACCGACACGACGCTGCGCGACGCGCACCAGTCGCTCTTCGCCACGCGCATGCGCACGCACGACATGCTGGAGGTCGCGCCGCACTATGCGCGCATGCTGCCGGACCTTTTCTCGCTGGAATGCTGGGGCGGGGCGACCTTCGACGTGGCGCTGCGCTTCCTCAAGGAGGACCCCTGGGAACGTCTCGTGCAGTTGCGCCAGGCGATCCCCAAC
>JAEHDO010000357.1 GCA_016880375.1 Betaproteobacteria bacterium
AGAAGAAATTCTTCTGGGACCAGGCCAAGCTGCCGAACCGCCACTGGCTGGCCGCCAACATGAACCACGAGGCCTGGCTGGGCTTCAACGCCTTCGACGCGAAGAAGGTCACCGGCAAGGACGTCATCGACTTCATCAAGTACCGCCAACTCGTCGCGGAAGGCGCCGTGTTCGACGAGAAGTTCGCCGAGCAGGTGCTGGCCAAGCCGAAGGGCTGACGAACACTGGCCCGCTTCGGCGGGCTTTTTTTGAATTTCGCCGCATCCGCGCATTGACTCGTCCGGACGCAATGTATACAGTATCCATAAAGGAGGATCCGGCATGACCCGCCCCGGTGAACTCAAGCTCAAGCATCTCTTCCAGCCCGGCCAGATCGGTAAATTCAAGACGAAGAACCTGATCAAGTACGGCGCCTGCTGCGTCTCCAACTACAACGGCCGCGACGGCTCCATCACGCCGCGCGAACTGGCGCGGGTGCGCGTCATCGCCGCCACCGGCTGCGGCCTGATCACCAACCAGGGCGCCTACCCGGACCCGCTCGGCGAGGGCAAGGCCTACTTCCGCCAGGTCGCCATCCACGACGACAAGTTCCTGCCGCAGTTCGAGACCATCGCCCGCTACATCCACGATGCCGGCGCGATGGCCATGCAGCAGATCCTCCACGCCGGCCGCTATGGCGGCATCGACCTCGGCTACTGCGTGCAGCCCTCGGTGGTGCCGCAGACCCTGCCGCACTTCCGCCCGCCGCGCGAGCTGAGCAAGGAGCAGATCAAGGCCGTGGTGCAGCAGCATGCGGATGCGGCGAAGCGCGCCATCCGCGCCGGCTTCGACGCCACCGAGATCACCAGCTTCATGGGCTACCTGCTGGCCAACTTCAACTCGCCCTTCACCAACCAGCGCACCGACGAGTACGGCGGCTCGGTGCAGAACCGCGGCCGCTTCATGCGCGAGCTGATCGACGCCATCAAGCAGGCGACGCCCGACAATCCGCTGTCCGTGCGCCTGAACGGCGCCGAGCTGATGGACCGCTGGGGCGGCAACACCGAGGACGAATCGTTCGAGCTGATGCAGCAGGCGGTGGACTGCGGCGTGGAGATGATTTCCGTCACCGTCGGCTGGCAGGAGGCGCCCGAATCCTCCTTCGGCCGCGACGTGCCGCCCGGCTACTGGAACTACCTCTCGGCCAAGGCCAAGAAGATGTTCCCCGGCGTGCTGGTGGCCTTCGGCAACCGCCTGCCCGACCCGGCCATGGCCGACGAGTGCATCCGCGACGGCGTCTTCGACTACTGGGAAGTCTGCCGCCCGCTGCTGGCCGACCCGGAGCTGATCCACAAGGCCGCCGAAGACCGCATGGAGGAAGTGCGCCCCTGCATCGGTTCCCTGAACTGCTTATCCCGCCTGTTCCGCGACCTGCCCTACACCTGCACCATGAATCCGATGCTCGGCCACGAGTTCGAGCCGGAATACCACATCACCAAGGCCGCCGAGCCGAAGCGCATCCTGGTCGTCGGCGCCGGCCCGGCCGGCATGGAGTCGGCCATCACGGCGCGCCAGCGCGGCCATTCCGTCACGGTGGTCGACAAGGCCGACAAGATCGGCGGCAACCTCGCCGCCTACGCCGCCAACGACCTGGCCCGCCCCGCCGACCTGCAAAGCGTCATCGACTACTACGGCGTGATGGCGAAGAAGCTGGGCGTCGAGGTGCGCCTGAACACCGAGGCCAACGCCAAGTTCATGCGCAGCGTGCTGCACGACTTCGACGTCTGCATCGTCGCCGCCGGCGCGCGCACCGACATGGCGGTGTTCCAGTACCTCGAAGGGTCCGAACTGCTGGTCGACGCGCTGGAAGTCGCCCACGGCCGCGCTCAGGCCGGCAAGCGCGTGGTGATGATCGGTGGCGGCATGATCGGCCTGACCATCTCCGAGTTCCTCGCCAAGGCCGGACACGAAGTCACCGTGGTCGAAAAGGAGAAGCGCATCGGCGGCGACATCATGCCGACCTTCAAGTGGCGGCACACCGCCTGGGTGGACGAACTCGGCATCAAGACGGTGACCTCGGCTCAGCTCGTCAAGGTGACCAAGGAAGGCGCGACAGTGAAGACGGCCAAGGGCGAGGAAAAATTCATCCCGGCCGACAGCGTCATCGTCTCCAGCCCGCGAAAGGCCAACCACGACCTCTTCCACGAGTTTCAGTGGATGGTCGACGAGGTTCACGGCGGAGGCGACGCCACCGTGCCGCGCGGCCTCGACCAGGCCATCCAGGAAGGCTACCGGCTCGGCTGCCGGATCTAGCGGTTTTCATGGAACGAGGTCTGCACTTTGCTTCATCCCACGGGGATTTCCTCAGGGCATCCTCCGTGGATGCCCTTCGGTCACCTTTACACGCTCAAAATGCGTGTATACAGTATCCACCGTACAGGGTCGATTTCTCCAATCCATCCCTTAGCGGAGGACCATCCGTGGTGTCATCGATAAAACCGCTGCAACGCCCCCTCGCCCTCGGCGACCAGGTCTACCAGACGCTCCGCGGGCACCTGCGCGACGGCACCATCGTCTCCGGGCAGCCGCTGCAGGAAGTCCAGCTGGCGGAAAAACTCGGCGTCTCCCGCACGCCAGTGCGCGAGGCGCTGGCGCGCCTTGCCAGCGAAGGCCTGCTTGCCTCCGACGGCCGCAGCTTCGTCGTGCCGGCGCTGACGCTGCAGGATGTAGACGACATCTACGAGGTGCGCTTCCTGCTCGAACCGGCGGCGGTGTCCCGCGTCGCCGAGCTAACGACCGATGCAGCCGTGCGCGCGCCCATCGACGAGGCGCTCGCCGACGCCGAGGCCGCCTTCAAGGCCAGGGATGCCGACGCCTTCCGCGAGGCCAACATCCGCTTCCGCAATGCCTGGAAGGACTTGGTGCCGAACCGCCGCATGGTGAAGGCCATCGAACAGTATGCCGACCACATGATGCGCATCCGCGCCCTCACCCTGGGCGACGCGAAGATCCGCGGCATCGTCATCAAGGGCCTGCGGAGCATCGCCGCAGCGCTCGCTGGCGGCGACGGCGAAGCCGCGGCGGCCGCCATGCGCGACCACCTCGGCGAAGCCAAGCGCTGCTTCATTGCCGCCACCGGACTCGACAAGGAATCCTGATGAGCTACAAGGCCGAAATCCCCTACGGCGCCTACTGGAGCACGCCCTTCACGCGCTGGCAGGGCAGCTTCGCCAACCTGCACAGCATCGAGTTCGCCGCCCATGTCGCAAAAAACGAGCTGGCCAGGCGCAACATCGATCCGAAGATCTTCGACTACGGCGCGCTCGGCTTTTCCGTGCCGCAGAAGCACGCCTTCTACGGCCTGCCCTGGCTGACCGGCCTCATTGGCGCCGGCCAGGCCGGCGGCCCGACCCTGATGCAGGCCTGCGCCACCGGCGTGCGCACCCTGCTCGCGGCGGTGCAGGAAATAGAAGTCAGTCTCTGCAGCACGGCGCTGGTGATCAACTGCGACCGCACTTCGAACGGCCCGCACCTCTACTACCCGAACCCGAAGGGCCCGGGCGGCACCGGCATCGCCGAGGACTGGGTGATGGACAACTTCGGCTGCGACCCGCTCGGCCGCCATTCGATGCTGCAGACGGCGGAGAACGTGGCGAAGAAGCACGGCATCGGCACCGCCGAACAGCACGAGGTGGTGCTGCGCCGCGAGGAGCAGTACCGCCAGGCGCTGGACAACGGTGCGGCCTTCCTCAAGCGCTTCATGACCCTGCCCTTCGAAGTGCCGGCGCCGAACTTCAGGAAGACCGCCGGCACGTTGGAGGGCGACGAGGGCATCAACCACTCCACGGCCGAGGGCCTGGCCAAGCTCAAGCCGGTCATGGACGGCGGCACCGTCACCTTCGGCGGCCAGACGCATCCGGCCGACGGCAATGCCGGCATCGTCGTCACCACCGCCGCCAGGGCGCGCGAACTGTCGCGCGATCCGAAGATCGCCGTGCGCCTGCACGGCTTCGGCCTCGCCCGCGCCGCACTGGCCTACATGCCCGAGGCCACCGTGCCGGCGGCGAAACAGGCCCTCGCCCAAGCCGGCAAGACAGTGAAAGACATGGCGGCGATCAAGACGCACAACCCCTTCGCCATCAACGACCTCTTTTTCGCGCGCGAGACCGGCGCCGACCTGAAGCACATGAACAACTTCGGTTGCTCCCTCGTCTGGGGCCACCCGCAGGCGCCGATGGGCACGCGGGCGATCATCGAAGTGATCGAGGAACTGGCGCTGCGCGGCGGCGGCTGGGGCCTGTTCACCGGCTGCGCCGCCGGCGATACGGCGATGGCGGTCGTATTGCAAGTGGGCGACGCCTGAGATGCTCCCCATCACCGAATGGATCGGCCACCATGCCGGCGCAGCACCCGGCAAGACGGCGATCCGTTTCGGCGCGCGCGACATCAGCTATGCCGCGCTGGCGCAACAGATAGAGCGGCTCGCCTCGGCACTCGCCGCCAGCGGCGTGCGGCGCGAAAGCTGCGTGGCCTATCTCGGCTACAACAGCCCGGAGATGCTGGCGCTGCTGTTCGCCTGCGCCCGAATTGGCGCGCTGTTCATGCCGCTCAACTGGCGGCTGGCCGCGCCTGAGCACAAGCAGATGCTGCAGGACTGCCCGCCGACGGTGCTGTTCGTCGATCCAGACTTCGTCGCCCAGACGGAATCCATCCTTTCCGAACTCGGCAGCCTCCGCAGCGTCGTCCTGGGTCAGGCGCGCGGCGGCTGGCAGGCCTGGGAAGACTTTTGCGCCGCCGGCACCGCCGCCGCGCCGCGCGCCGAAGCCGATCCGCAGACGCCGCTGCTGATCTGCTACACCTCGGGCTCGACCGGCAAGCCGAAGGGCGTGCTGCTCACCCAGGACGCCCTGGCCTGGAACGCCGTCAACAGCGCCGACATGCACGACCTGACGGCGGAGGACCGCATCCTCACCACCCTGCCGCTGTTCCATGTCGGCGGCCTCAACAACCAGACCACGCCGGCGCTGGCGGCCGGCTGCACGGTGGTGCTGCATCCGCGCTTCGACGTCGAAGCCACGTTCGACGCGATTGAAAAGGAAAACATCACACTGACCGTACTGGTGCCGGCGCAACTGGACATGATGATGGCGCATCCGCGCTGGCAGAATGCGGATTTCTCCAGCCTGCGCTCGATCACCACCGGCTCCACCATCATCCAGGAACGTTTGATCCGCGCCGTGCATGCCCGCGGCGTGCCGCTGATCCAGGTCTATGGCTCGACCGAGACCTGTCCCATCGCCGTCTATCTGAAGGTCGCCGACGCCGAGCGCAAGCTCGGCTCGACCGGCAAGATGGCGGCGCACTGCCGCATGCGCATCGTCGACGACCTCGACCGCGACGTGGCGGCCGGCGCCACCGGCGAGATCCTGATCCAGGGCCCGAACGTGATGAGCGGCTACTGGCGCAACCCGCAGGCCAGCGCCGAGGCGCTGCGCGGCGGCTGGTTCCACAGCGGCGACATGGGCCACCTCGACGCCGAGGGCTACCTGTGGGTCGACGGGCGCAAGAAGGAGATGATCATCTCCGGCGGCGAGAACATCTACCCGGCCGAGATCGAGAACGTGCTTCTCGACTGTCCGGACATCGCCGAAGCCTCTGTGGTCGGCCGGCACGACCCGCGCTGGGGCGAGATCGTCGTCGCCGTGGTGGCGCCGAAGCCGGGCCGCCGCCTCGATACGGCACAGGTGCTCGGCCTGTTCGAAGGCCGCATCGCCCGCTACAAGCATCCCAGGGAAGTCGTCTTCGTCGGCGAGCTGCCGAAGACCGCCCTGGGGAAAATCCGCAAGGAAGATGTACGCCAACTGGTCAGGCCCGCATCGGCCGCCTGAGCATGAAAATGGAGCCCACATGGCATTGAAAATCGGAATCGACGTCGGCGGCACCTTCACCGACTTCGTCGTCACCCGCGACGGCGCCGAGCCGGCGATCTTCAAGTCGCTGTCCACCCCGTCCGACCCGTCCATCGCCGTGGTGAACGGCCTCACCGACATCGCCGCGGCGCAGAACCCGCCGCTG